>JAJYAG010000079.1 GCA_021779665.1 Bacteroidota bacterium
TTACAACCAGGTCAACTCCCAATCGAACCATAGTGGAATTGAAATACATTTATTGGAGTCAAAAGCGATTAGAACAGCAAATCTCCCAATCGAACCATAGTGGAATTGAAATCTATGATGAGAGGGTGATTCAAGCGGATTCGAAAACTCCCAATCGAACCATAGTGGAATTGAAATATGGAAGCGATGGGAAGGAGATCTTTTAAGCCTCCCCTCCCAATCGAACCATAGTGGAATTGAAATAACAAAAGGAGTCAAAGAACCTCCGTCATAATATCTCCCAATCGAACCATAGTGGAATTGAAATCTGAGAAGCATATAAACACACCTTTGCCGTGGGTACTCCCAATCGAACCATAGTGGAATTGAAATATAAAACAAACGGGGGTGAAATGCCCCCAAATTTCTCCCAATCGAACCATAGTGGAATTGAAATGCATTTTTCCAGCTTTCAACTATATGCTCTTTGTTCTCCCAATCGAACCATAGTGGAATTGAAATTTGTTTTAAAAGGGTTGCAATCTGTTTCCTGAGCAGGCTCCCAATCGAACCATAGTGGAATTGAAATATTGTTAGCGGATTGATTAAGATTGAACGGGTTGTTCTCCCAATCGAACCATAGTGGAATTGAAATTTGTTTTAAAAGGGTTGCAATCTGCTTTCGAAGAAGCTCCCAATCGAACCATAGTGGAATTGAAATTTTAAAATTTAACCCATGAACTACAAGAAACAGTATTCTCCCAATCGAACCATAGTGGAATTGAAATAACCCAAAGCGGAACTTTATCCGGCCAAACCCTAAATCTCCCAATCGAACCATAGTGGAATTGAAATCCCAATAAAGCAAATGTAAAAAATCAGGATATGGGACTCCCAATCGAACCATAGTGGAATTGAAATTTGGGTCCGCACCCACAGCCAATGCAAAAAGCCCCTTCTCCCAATCGAACCATAGTGGAATTGAAATTAAATACACCGGCCTGAGCCTGCGGGAAGAGAGACACTCCCAATCGAACCATAGTGGAATTGAAATTTGTTTAAACTTCTTTTTGAAGAGGTTGGCAGTATCTCCCAATCGAACCATAGTGGAATTGAAATTTGTTTTCTCTTTTTTACATATGACACAGCGTTCTACTCCCAATCGAACCATAGTGGAATTGAAATTTGCAAAAACTTTCCAGTTTTGAGCGGCTAAACACTCCCAATCGAACCATAGTGGAATTGAAATCGGTTAAAAAAAGTAAATCGTACAGCGCTTTTACACCTCCCAATCGAACCATATTGGAATTGAAATAAACTCTTGAAACCCTCTCAGGGAGTGACGTTGAACTCCCAATCGAACCATAGTGGAATTGAAATTAAACCGCCGAACTCATTGAAAAAGCGCCTTGTATCTCCCAATCGAACCATAGTGGAATTGAAATTACAGTGGTTGGAATCTTGACTACGTCTACAATACACTCCCAATCGAACCATAGTGGAATTGAAATACTTGGCCGTCCTTACAATCAGGCCGGGATAATACCCTCCCAATCGAACCATAGTGGAATTGAAATTAATAACGGCGTATTTAAAACCGCGCTCGTATGCTCTCCCAATCGAACCATAGTGGAATTGAAATAAAGAAAGAAATATTCTGTTTCGCTCGGTAACGGCCTCCCAATCGAACCATAGTGGAATTGAAATATAACTATATTCCTGAGCTTTTCCACTCGGATTGTCTCCCAATCGAACCATAGTGGAATTGAAATTCTTTCATTTTGAACATGGTTCCGGTTGTACGGCCTCTCCCAATCGAACCATAGTGGAATTGAAATTTTAGTAATCGGAATTAAAAACCAATGTCGTGAAGCTCCCAATCGAACCATAGTGGAATTGAAATACAACCCGACCAGAAAAAAGCCTTTTACCCGTTCAACTCCCAATCGAACCATAGTGGAATTGAAATGTAACCATGATACACACTAAACACCTTCACGAATACTCCCAATCGAACCATAGTGGAATTGAAATCCATTACCTCCTAATAAACCAAAAACCCCGGAAATTCTCCCAATCGAACCATAGTGGAATTGAAATAGCGGAGAGACAGTAAAGGAACCGTCAGAAATGGCGGCTCCCAATCGAACCATAGTGGAATTGAAATCAGAAATGGGTAAGGATTGGGAGTTTTGGCAAGCTACTCCCAATCGAACCATAGTGGAATTGAAATATAAGGTGAAATTCGCCAACATGTACAGCGCATTACTCCCAATCGAACCATAGTGGAATTGAAATTTCCTTTTTGCAGCTCGTTTGCAATAATTGGCGTGACTCCCAATCGAACCATAGTGGAATTGAAATTAAAAGAGGATTATTGATACACCTGTGAACAGTATTCTCCCAATCGAACCATAGTGGAATTGAAATTTGGAATTATGCAAAGAACTCAGAAGGTTAGAATTCTCCCAATCGAACCATAGTGGAATTGAAATAGCTCTAAAGTTTCAAACTGTTCAAACCGTTTATCCTCCCAATCGAACCATAGTGGAATTGAAATTTGCAGGGCGTCTGACAGATAAACACCGTGTAAGCTCCCAATCGAACCATAGTGGAATTGAAATGTAAAACCGTTTTGATACTTCCTTTCCGCTTTCGGCTCCCAATCGAACCATAGTGGAATTGAAATTCAGAAAACATGTTATTCATTTTGTCGTCAATCCTTCTCCCAATCGAACCATAGTGGAATTGAAATAAGTTGGACAGGTAAGTATTGACACAAACGGAACTGTCTCCCAATCGAACCATAGTGGAATTGAAATAATGAAACGCTTGATATATTTCATCCGCAACCTGTTCTCCCAATCGAACCATAGTGGAATTGAAATTTGTTTTAACATGGTTACGATCTGTTTCCTGAGCCTCCCAATCGAACCATAGTGGAATTGAAATATTATTGCAATCATTTTATTTTGTGCAAACCAAAGTTCTCCCAATCGAACCATAGTGGAATTGAAATCGCCGAAATTGTGAAAGCTTAAAGCCGCGTTTTTCTCCCAATCGAACCATAGTGGAATTGAAATAGTAAACCTTTGTATAAGGTTCAATATCGGCAGGCTCTCCCAATCGAACCATAGTGGAATTGAAATATGTGCTGTAAAGAATGCTTTAACTGTTTCCATGTCTCCCAATCGAACCATAGTGGAATTGAAATACATAACTTTCGTTTAAAATTTGCTTTCCTGTGATGCTCCCAATCGAACCATAGTGGAATTGAAATCAATTAGGAGGTACTAACGATATCTACGAGAACCGCTCCCAATCGAACCATAGTGGAATTGAAATCCATAATCTCTATCTATCTTTAATAAGTTACTTGCTCCCAATCGAACCATAGTGGAATTGAAATACGCTCACCATCAACAAAGAAATCCCCTACTGTATACTCCCAATCGAACCATAGTGGAATTGAAATATCATAGCCCCTGAAATAGCTACTTTAGCGTACACTCCCAATCGAACCATAGTGGAATTGAAATTTGTCTTTGGGTTACAAAATAAGGTATGTAATTACTGCTCCCAATCGAACCATAGTGGAATTGAAATTTAATATGGAGGGAGTTTACGAAGTCCCTAAAGCCTCCCAATCGAACCATAGTGGAATTGAAATAATCAACCCACATATCAGGATCTCTATGTAAAAAAGCTCCCAATCGAACCATAGTGGAATTGAAATTATCTTTGTTAATTACATTTGCTTTATTGGGAGGAAGACTCCCAATCGAACCATAGTGGAATTGAAATAAACAGACTTACAATTTACAACAGGTTGCGGATGAAACTCCCAATCGAACCATAGTGGAATTGAAATTACATATAGTCACATTTTCCGGTTATAACTCCAGTCTCCCAATCGAACCATAGTGGAATTGAAATGTGTTTAATCCAGTGGCCCGAATATCTGCTTGCCGCTCCCAATCGAACCATAGTGGAATTGAAATATCGGATAAAACGAGTTGATAAGAAGCTGCTTGAGACTCCCAATCGAACCATAGTGGAATTGAAATTCGTTTATTGCAATGAACGACCTGGATAAGCTTGTTCTCCCAATCGAACCATAGTGGAATTGAAATGTGGCTGAGCGTAACGTACTTTAGGTTTGTGGATGCTCCCAATCGAACCATAGTGGAATTGAAATTGTGGAGATATCGCCTGTATTTTAAATTTGGGTTCTTCTCCCAATCGAACCATAGTGGAATTGAAATCTTATACCAAGCAACAGTGTTCCCATCTGTTAATACCTCCCAATCGAACCATAGTGGAATTGAAATATTATAGTGCTCCTCAGGAAGAAGTAGCTTTCCTGGCTCCCAATCGAACCATAGTGGAATTGAAATGTCACACGGTTTTTGGTGTTTTTTTATTAGCTCTCTCCCAATCGAACCATAGTGGAATTGAAATGTGTAGAAATCTTCGTTTGATTTAAATGTATATTCCTCCCAATCGAACCATAGTGGAATTGAAATTTGCTCATTTGATGGGAATACTTACGAAGGATATATCTCCCAATCGAACCATAGTGGAATTGAAATTTAGTATGTTCATCAAGTTTTGCTAATCCTGAAGGCTCCCAATCGAACCATAGTGGAATTGAAATTGTCAACTCCGTTCTGCTTTAATAGCTTTGCAAGGCTCCCAATCGAACCATAGTGGAATTGAAATGTAGCGATGTAGTTACAGGATTGCCATTTTTTGAAGCTCCCAATCGAACCATAGTGGAATTGAAATGGCACATCTTTAATTATAGAAGGTCACAGAGCTTCGCTCCCAATCGAACCATAGTGGAATTGAAATACAGAAGAAGGGCGTGAGGTTGTTGATGGGTTTCCTCCCAATCGAACCATAGTGGAATTGAAATGGAACCAGACGAAATCACAGGACATTGGCCGCATTGCTCCCAATCGAACCATAGTGGAATTGAAATAAGCTGACGAAAAACGCGCTGTTCAGATTGCAAAACTCCCAATCGAACCATAGTGGAATTGAAATTGTTTAAGTATATTAAGGTTCATCAATTTAATTACTCCCAATCGAACCATAGTGGAATTGAAATTGAGTCAGGGCAAAAGCCTCGATATGTTTGTTGAAGCTCCCAATCGAACCATAGTGGAATTGAAATTTTGTAAAATTTTCCCAGGATGAAGAAACTAGCGACCTCCCAATCGAACCATAGTGGAATTGAAATTGGTTGGAAGTTTACAATCAGGTGTTCGGGCCATTCTCCCAATCGAACCATAGTGGAATTGAAATAACCGAAACCGCACCAGGTGAAATACAGGACGAGGCTCCCAATCGAACCATAGTGGAATTGAAATTAATTGCTTCAGCTCTTTAACTACTTGCTGCAACTCGCTCCCAATCGAACCATAGTGGAATTGAAATCAGTTGCAAAGGCCGATGATATGGAATCGATTTCTCTCCCAATCGAACCATAGTGGAATTGAAATTATTCGTTCGAATCCTGTTTTGCACGGTCGAAAAGTCTCCCAATCGAACCATAGTGGAATTGAAATACCAGATGTATATTGCCTATTCCAAAACGCAGAAACTCCCAATCGAACCATAGTGGAATTGAAATGTAAAAATTAATAATCATTTAAATTTTATCAATCACTCCCAATCGAACCATAGTGGAATTGAAATTTTTTATGAAGAATCTTTCTCGCTCCATCTTCAACTCCCAATCGAACCATAGTGGAATTGAAATCCGCCAAACGGTTCGCCAGTGTACACAACCGGATGCTCCCAATCGAACCATAGTGGAATTGAAATGAGATTAACCATTCTATTGAAAGGCTTTCAAAAGTCTCCCAATCGAACCATAGTGGAATTGAAATCACTGGGCATGGGAATAGCCCCCAATTAGTACATTCTCCCAATCGAACCATAGTGGAATTGAAATTCGAAAAAAGTTCCGGTTTCGTCGATCACTGCCACTCCCAATCGAACCATAGTGGAATTGAAATTGTGGAGAGGGGAGGAATACAATTTTTAATAGAGTCTCCCAATCGAACCATAGTGGAATTGAAATATGACTACGAGCTGAAAGATGCCGTTATTAAAAAACTCCCAATCGAACCATAGTGGAATTGAAATTAACAGGAATTGACAAGGCTGCTATATCGGTGAAGTTCTCCCAATCGAACCATAGTGGAATTGAAATTCCGTGGCCGCAATTAGTGCAATAAGATCCAAATCCTCTCCCAATCGAACCATAGTGGAATTGAAATTAAGTCAAACTTGCAACGCATCCTGAGCTCAAATTCTCCCAATCGAACCATAGTGGAATTGAAATTTTTTCTTTTGTGTCAGCTTTTTTATAGCCTGTTTTCTCCCAATCGAACCATAGTGGAATTGAAATATAGTAAAATTGATACCTTTTGAATTATGTAGTCTGCTCCCAATCGAACCATAGTGGAATTGAAATATTATATAAAGCAATGGATTTAGTGTGTTTGCAACTCCCAATCGAACCATAGTGGAATTGAAATCCATTCGTCGATGGCTTTCCTGTTTGCGGCTCGCTTCTCCCAATCGAACCATAGTGGAATTGAAATAAAACAGAGCAGTACAAATGGTTTTCGATAATGCCTCCCAATCGAACCATAGTGGAATTGAAATATGGCAATAACGAAAGCCTTTGCCGTATGTCGGTAGCTCCCAATCGAACCATAGTGGAATTGAAATAAAAGAATTTTAATAATTAATGGTAATAATAGCATCTCCCAATCGAACCATAGTGGAATTGAAATTAACCTTCGGCAACGGCTTCGAGCAGCTTGTCGGCTCCCAATCGAACCATAGTGGAATTGAAATTTTTTAACTGTTCTAACTCCTTGGTTTGCTTTTGCCTACCAATCGAACCATAGTGGAATTGAAATAAAGAAGATTGACAGGTCCCGGCGTTTGTGGATGCTCCCAATCGAACCATAGTGGAATTGAAATTTGATCAGAAGTTCGACAACCTGGAAGGTTTGACGGCTCCCAATCGAACCATAGTGGAATTGAAATCTGTTAAACAAAGTTGAATTCTTGCCGCCTGTTGTCTCCCAATCGAACCATAGTGGAATTGAAATGGACAAACAGCAGGCAATTGGGCAATAGTTCAAAGCTCCCAATCGAACCATAGTGGAATTGAAATTAATCTGGTAATGACTTTCGCGCAAATCGTCGAGTCTCCCAATCGAACCATAGTGGAATTAATTTCTTTTATTAAATTTTTAGCGGTCAGTTCTCTTCACCAACCAATCCTCAAAGTCAAAAACATAAAACAACTGACGTTCATAGGCATCGGTTTTCAATACCGACAGCTCCTGGTGTGCTTTTTCAAAAAGTTTTCCACGGGCGCTCCGGCTTAAAGCAGTTGGATAGTGTTTCAGCAATTTTAAAATTACCTTTTCAGTATAAAAATTTCGCTTTCCTTGCCTGAGTTCCCGCTCCAGGGAACGGATGCCTGAAGCAAGGTAACCAAAATCGTTTAACTCAAAATGTACAATTAAATTTATGAGCTTCAGAGTCCTGGTTGTTTGTGTATTGGAATGGTTCTCCAAATGAACAATCTGACGCAGAAGCCGGGCTGCATTTTTAAAATTCCGGTGATAAAAACTAACCAGAGCTGTATATAAATAGACTTCGGCTTTATCGCCCGGCTGAGCATACTGAAGTTTCGTCATCTTTTCGAAATCGGAATCCATAAGTACCTTTGCTGCCGCATAATTTTCCGAACCCAGGTACATTTTCATCCAGGCCACATAAATACTATGCTGGAGAATATTTATAGCTTCGGATTTCTGAAGTCCTTCAAGCTTCTCAATAAAAAACTGCATATGCTCATTTTGACCGGTAATATGGAGGTTATTGAGAATTCCCTTCAAATGCTGAATATAATAAACAGGCGATTCGATCCAGAGATTACGGTTAACCTCAAACAGGTTATTCAGCTCAAAGAATGTGCTCAGACTCGATTTATAATCACCTGTCATCATAAAGTAAACCGACTGAAACAAAAGGTGATTCTTTTTTAGATTAAACGACTCAAACTTCGGATTGCCAGCAAGGTTCATTTCGCTGAACACCAAATCGTTCAGTTTTTCCTTATCTTTTGCATTTCGGGCAGCTCCTTTCATCAGGAAACGATAATGCAGCAATTCGTAAAGAGAAGCGTGCTCCGCGAGATTTAATTCAAACTGAATATGCTTTTTCAGTTGTCCCTGAATTTTCATCAGTTCATCCTCCGAAATATCGCTGAACTGATATTGATTGAGATAATGCAATTTGAGTTTCCCAAGAATAACGCAATATTCAAACTTCTCAGAATCAATGGCAATCTTTTTCAACTTTTCAAGTTTATCAAAACCAGCTTCGGTCAGCCCTTTTCTGAACAACAACTTCACCTCCTGAATGCCAGTCATCAGTTCTTCTTCGATTCCCGCACCATGATTCAGAATTACCAGACTTTTCATCAACACGGTATACAAATACTCAACGGCAGTATTAAAATCTTTCCCGGGAAACTCTTTGCGGCATCGTTGCTCAACATCGTCCTTTGCATCAACAATGATACGGTAGAGTTTCAAATATGCTTTCTTTTCATCTTCCTTGCCAACCCATAAGCTGAAATTTCGCTTTTCAGCTTTGGAAAGTGAATGGATCATCTGAACAACAGTATCAAAAGCTGGCATTTTGGTTATAATTATAAAAATTCAAAACAAAATACAATTAATATTATTACAATACAGACACTTATGTAATAAATATCACTATTAAAATTATGATAATTGTGAAATATTGAAACACTCTTTGCTAAAATTTAATTTACATTTGATTTAAAATTTAGCCGGAAATTCCCGACGATCAGTCACGAAACTATTAACTTAACATAACTATGTTTCTCAACCGTATCACAGTCATTGGAAGCAGCAATACCGACATGGTAATAAAAACAACCAAATTACCGGTGCCGGGCGAAACCATTCTTGGCGGAAACTTTTTCATGAATCCCGGAGGCAAGGGAGCCAACCAGGCAGTAGCAGCATCGCGCCTTGGCGGTAAAGTAAGCTTTGTTGCTAAAACCGGAGATGATATTTTCGGGAAACAGGCCAAACAGCTTTTTGAAAGTGAAGGGGTGAATACCGATTATATGTTTACCGACTCTGAAAACCCCTCGGGTGTGGCTCTCATTACAGTTGACGCTAATGCCGAGAACTGCATTGTGGTTGCTCCGGGAGCTAACAGCTATCTCGACAAAGCTGATATTGAAAAAGCCCGTGAAGAAATTCTCCGGTCGGATATTATTCTTATGCAGCTCGAAATACCCATTGAAACAGTAAATTATGCAGCCGACATCGCTTTTAACGCCGGCAAAAAGGTAATCCTGAACCCGGCACCTGCGTGCGAGCTGCCCGACGAGTTACTCCGCAAATTATACATCATTACACCTAACGAAACTGAGGCAGAGCTTTTAACCGGAATAAAAGTGACCGATTTGGCTACGGCTGAAATTGCTGCCCGAGCCCTCCGGAAAAAAGGCGTAAAGATTGTGATCATCACCCTTGGAAGCAAAGGAGCATTCTTTTATGCCGAAGAAGGTTTTAAAATTGTTCCGGCTCCAAAAGTAGTAGCTGTAGATACAACAGCAGCCGGCGATGTGTTCAATGGAGCCCTGGCAGTGGCAATTTCGGAGGGAATGGAACTCGAAAAAGCTATTGAGCTTGCGAACAAAGCCGCATCCATAGCTGTAACCAGGTTGGGCGCACAATCATCAGCTCCTTACTGGAAAGAACTCAAGTAAAAATTGTATCTGACAAATAACAATGATTAAAACTTTTCAATATGAAACTACTAACCTTAACCTCCATCATTATTGCAACAGCGGCATTCCTGGGATGCTCATCGCAAAAGCAGAATTCCGTAAGTCAACCTGTTAAAATTATTTTCGACACCGATTTTGGTCCTGACTACGACGATGTTGGCGCCCTAACTTTTTTGCACGCTATGGCCGATAGCGGCAAAATTGACCTTTTAGCCACCCTCTCATGCAACAAACACGAACTGGTTGGCCCGGGAATCGATGTTCTGAACACTTATTTTGGGCGGCCTGATTTACCTATAGGATCTCCTAAAGGGAATGCTGTAAATCTGGGTTCGTGGCAGCACTGGCTCGATACGCTTGTTGCCAAATATCCGCACAGGTTAAAATCGACAAACGACGCACCGGATGCGGTTACAGTTTACCGCGAAATACTTGCAGCGCAGCCCGACACCAGCGTTACCATTGTAACAGTAGGTTTCCTGACAAACCTTGCCGATCTGCTCAAGTCGACAAGCGACAGTTTTTCGGATCTTAACGGGAAGGAACTCGTTGCGAAAAAAGTTAAAAAACTGGTATCCATGGCCGGAAAACTCCCTACAGGAAGGGAGTTCAATATTCATATGGATTCAACAGCTTCCATTTATGCATTACAGAATTGGCCAACACCTGTAATCTTCAGCGGATTCGAAATTGGATGGGAAATAAGAACCGGCCTTCGCGTCATGAAAATGGATGTAGAAAACAGTCCTGTAAAAGATGTTTTCAAAATAAGCATACCCATGGCGAAGGAAGATGAAAACGGCCGTATGAGCTGGGACGAAACTGCTGCCCTGATTGGTGTGTATGGAACAGAAGGCTTCTTCACAAGACAAAAGGGAATGATCTCCATTAATCCCGATGGCTCCAACGGATGGACAGACGATTCCACCGGCCTGCACGAGTATGTTGTCCAAAAAATGCCGGTAAAGGAAATGGAACAATTTATTGAAAACCGCATGATGCACAAACCTGTTAATAAGTAACTACCTATGAAAAAAATCACTTTATTGGCTGTTTTAACCGGAATAGTCCTTTGCTCCTGTAAAACACAAAACTCCGCCGAATTCAGAACCATTTCGCCCGACGCTCTGAAAGATAAAATTGCCGGAGGCTGGGCAGGCAAGATGATTGGAGTAACTTATGGGGCTCCTACCGAATTCCATGCTCAGGGTAAAACATTCGACGATTCCATCAGGTGGAAACCCTCGGACATCAAAGGCAGTATGTGGCAGGACGACCTTTATGTTCAGCTTACATTTATGATGTCGATGGATAAATATGGCATAGACGCTTCTGCCAAAAAGTACCAGGAAATGTTTGCCAAAGCCGGATACCAGCTGTGGCATGCCAATGTGCAGGCGCGTAAAAACTACTTCGACAGTATTTTTCCACCACAGTCGGGTGCACCGGAATACAATTTCCATGCTGATGATATCGATTTCCAGATCGAATCGGACTACATTGGCTTTATGTGCCCTTCCATGCCACAGCAGGCTGTTAAACTGGCCGACAAGGTTGGACATATCATGAATTATGGCGAAGGATATTACGGTGGAATTTTTGTGGCCGCCCTCTACGCCGAAGCATTTTTCGAAACCGATATTGCCAGAATTGTTGATTATGCTTTGCTTTCCATTCCTGCTGAAAGCGATTATTATAAAATTGTAAAAGATGTTATTCTACTTCACAAGCAATATCCTGCCGATTGGAAAGCAGCCTGGAACGAACTGGAAGCCAAATGGGGCAATGTAGACATTTGCGGGGCAGGCAGCACTTTTAACATAGATGCAAAGCTCAATGGAGCATACATTGTTATGGGACTTCTATACGGCGAAGGCGATCCTTATAAAACCATGGAAATAGCCACCCGCTGCGGGCAGGACTCCGATTGTAACCCATCAAATGCAATGGCAGTATTGGGTGTAATAAAAGGCTTGAAAAATCTCCCGGAGGAAATGAAAACCGGTATAGAAGCCGTGGGCGATTCAACCTTTGTGAATACAAATTATTCATTCAACAAAGCAGTTGAGAACACCTATAACTATGCCATCAGGTTTGTTAAGGAAAGTGGCGGCGAAGTTTCGGAGAAAGAAATTAAAATCAAGAAACAGGAGCCTGTTGCCCCAAAACTGGAGAACTCCTTTCCAAATCTCGTATTCGATCACAAAATTTCAGTTTTCGACACTCAAAAATGGACAACAAAAGGAAACTGGACTACATATAAGCATAAGTCCTGGAATCAGACAGATGCTAAAGATCAGTCAAAATACGGTGAAAAAGCCGGTGACGAGCTTGAGTTCACCTTTGAAGGAACCGGAATTACTTTAATGGGCAATTGGTTGAAGGATGGCGGCAAAGCCGATATTTACCTCGACGGGAAACTACACAGAACAGTAGACTCGTACTTTTTTTATGCAAACCAGGAACACCTGAATATAAATCTGTGGCATGCATTCAACCTGCCACAGGGAAGCCACTCGGTGAAAGTTGTTGTTAAAGGAGAAAAACGGCCCGAATCGCTCGGCACGCGTTTATATGTAACAGAGGCTCTTATTTTCAAAACGGAAGCCAAGAAAAGTGATAATTACAAATTTTCATTCCAAAAATCATAAACCATGTATATTGTTGAAAGTTACACTACTGCGGTAATTCTCACGTTTATCACCATGCTTTGCTGGGGATCGTGGGCAAATACCCAAAAAATTGCCAAAGGTTACCGTTTTGAACTTTTTTACTGGGATTATATAATCGGAATCCTTCTGTTTTCAATAATTCTGGGATTTACACTCGGGAGTTCAGGCAACGCCGGCCAGGGTTTTACCGAAAATATCAAACAAGCCGATTCTTCAGGAATCTTAAGCGCCATGCTGGGAGGTGTTATTTTCAACCTTTCCAATATACTTTTGGTGGCAGCATTAGCTATTGCAGGTATGGCTATTGCCTTTCCGGTAGGTATTGGCCTGTGCATGGTCTTAGGGGTAATTATCAATTACATTGCTACCCCGCAGGGCGATGCTTTCTCACTCTTCGTCGGAGTTGCGCTTGTTTCGGTAGCAATCGTTTTCGACGCTCTGGCATACAGAAAGTTGGCCGTAAGTAAACAAACCACTCCGGTGAAAGGAATTGCACTCTCAATTCTGGCAGGCTTTTTAATGGCATGGTTTTTCAGGTTTGTGGCCGCTTCCATTGCTACCAACCTGGAAGCTCCGGAGGCTGGCAAGTTAACGCCCTATTCCGCGTTCTTCTTTTTTGTAATAGGCATTGTAGTCAGCAACTTCGTTTTTAACACTTATCTGATGAAAAGACCGATTGAAGGAGCACCAGTTACTTTCAGGCAATATTTTTCAGCCGGAGCAAAAAGTCATCTTTCCGGAATAATTGGAGGAATGATCTGGGCTGTTGGTACATCACTCAGTTTAATAGCTGCCGGAAAAGCAGGATATGCGATATCGTTCGGATTAGGCCAGGGAGCCACGTTGATTGGCGCCTTATGGGGAGTATTTATCTGGAAAGAATTTAAAAAGGCACCCAAAGGAACAAATTTGTACCTCGCCCTGATGTTTCTTCTATTTGTTGCGGGTTTGGGTATGATTATGTATGCAGGTACAAGATAATTACTAAAACATAATTCATCAGCAATCAACAGTCAAATAGAATGTTGATTGCTGACTTTTCAATTCAACTTCCGATATACTTTTGAATTAAACTTAAAAGTTTTTCTCCGCTGATGGGTTTGGAAATATATTCGGAACAGCCAGCTTCCATGCATTCCTTTATATCATCCTGCGAAGCATAGGCTGTTTGTGCAATCACCGGAATCTGGGGATATCTCTCTTTTATTTGCCGCGTTAGCTTTATCCCATTGACATCAGGTAACCTTACATCCATCAATATGAGGTTTATAGCGTTTTCTTCCAGAATTTCCCATGAATCATTTCCATTTTTAACGGAAAAATCCTTGCCGTTTCGACATGGCAAACTGCATAGGCATCTGAGGCTTATAATCAAATGGAAATAAATAATGGGTAGCGGTGTTTTGAAAATTAATCAGTTCAACACTGTCGTTTCGGAGTATGCCTATATTCCATTCACTTTTAACACCAACCGGAAAAGTTACAGTGCGGGTTTTGGCCAAAATTCTTAAGATCGCTTCTTCACTGTAATTTTCTTTATTAAGCACCTCTATTAAAGCTCGTTCACGATAAAGCGCATCAGTAAGTGAATTTTTAAGGGAACTTAACGACTGGTTGTAAATCAATACCAGCGTCACTCCAGTAGCCAGCAACATCGAACTGATTAAAACAGCAAAAAGAAAAATGTATCTCCGGCTTTTAAAAATACGCAATGACATATCGAAACGATTAAGAAAGGCGGTTATGAACAGATAAATAACACGTAACCCTCTTAGAATGTTGGGTAAATCGGAATTCTGAAAAATAGTTAATAAAAAAGGCAAAAAAACGCAACCCTATAATCCTCACTTTTCTGCAGAAAATATACTTTTACGCCTTGAAATAACAAAACACCTGTTGTGGCGTTAGTAAGGCATAAAAAATTTGTACCCTTTATGAAATTTAATTTAACCGGAGCATTCCTCCTTTTCAGTATTTACCTGTTCTCATTTAATTCAGTCTATTCCCAGAATTCATCGAAAATACCGCCGGAAAAACCAAAACTCATTATTGGCATTGTAGTAGAGCAAATGCGCTACGACTATCTTGGCCGGTTCTGGAATCAGTTTGGCGATGGAGGGTTCAAACGACTTGTAAACGAAGGGAGCAACTGCAAAAATGCCAATTACAATCATTTTTTCACTCAAACCGGAGTAAACTTCACAACCTTGGTTACGGGAACAACGCCTTCTTATCATGGAATTGTTTCGGATGAGTGGTTTATCCCATTAAAAAACAAAGTTATTGATTGTGTGGAGGACGAAAATGAAAAAACTGCCGGTGGTAGTTTTGAGGCAGGACGTGTTTCTCCGCGCAATATACTTACAACAACCATTGGCGACGAAATCCGCTTATCGAATTTTATGCAGTCGAAAGTTGTTTCAATATCTCTGGATGCGAAGCCTGCAGTTCTTGCAGGAGGACATAACCCCAATGCAGCCTACTGGCTCGACCCCGAATCGGGGAAATTTGTATCAGGCTCCTATTACATGAGCGATGTACCTGCCTGGGTAACTGAATTCAACAATAAAAAGTTTGCTGATATGTATATGGCACGCAGCTGGGAACCTCAACTGCCGCTGGACCAGTACACACAATGCCTTACCGACGATAATCCTTACGAAACCGGCATTTATGGCAAAAAGACCTTCCCCTATCCCCTTTACGAACTTGGAGGCAAAAAGAACCTGGAAAAATTCGACTATAAAATCTTAAAAACTACACCATTTGGCAATAAACTCACCACAGATTTCGCAATAAACGCAATTGTAAACGAGAGCCTCGGTAAAGACGAGAATCCCGATTTACTCATGGTGAGCTTTTCGGCTACCGAATATATCGGCAAAAACTTTGGAACATCGTCAATAGAAGTAATGGACGCATTTTTAAAACTCGACCAGGACATTGCTCATTTTCTCTCTTTCCTCGACGCTGAAATTGGCAAACACAATATACTCATCTTTTTTACAAGCGATCATGGCGCTGCAGCTAATGCCGAATACCTTGCCACCACCAAAATACCAGTAGGCTATTTTAGCCAAACGAGCTCCGTTTCACTGTTAAAAAGCTATCTGAATGCCATTTACGGAAAGGGCGATTGGGTTAAACACTATCATGCCCAGCAGGTTTATCTCAACCGCGATTTAATTGATGAATCCAAACTGAGCCTTAGTGAAGTGCAGACTAAAGCTGCTCAGTTTTTACTTCAGTTTACAGGAGTTAGCAACACTGTTACCGCAACAACACTGCAAAATTCATATTTTTCGGATGGGGTCTTCGCCAAAATGCAAAAGGGATATAACCAAAAACGGTCGGGCGACGTAATTATAAACCTGGATCCGGGTTGGTCCGAAAAAAACGGCTCGTCGGCAACGCATAACTCGTCGTATTCTTACGATACGCATGTGCCGCTCGTTTGGTATGGCTGGAAAATTAAACGTGGAAACGTATTCGAAAAAGTAGATATGACTGCGGTAGCTCCCACAATCAGCTATTTTCTCGAAATTGCCAGTCCCAATGCCAGTACCGGCCAACCCATAGATGGCGTAGTTAATCAGTAGTACCGGATGGTTGAAATTAAAATGATCTCATTAAAAAAAGCAGTAAAGCTCTCGTTTCTGACAGTATTATTATTTTCTTCAGCATTAACAATAAATGCCCAGGAAAAATACTGGATATACTTTAAAAACAAGACCAAACCCTCCGAAAATCCCCAGGAATACCTGAGCAGCAATGCGCTTCAGCGTAGAGTTGCAGCCCGTTCTGCCATTTGCGACTCCACCGACTGGCCAGTGGATTCAACAAGTATTTCCAGAATTAAAGCCACTGGCGCAACAGCAGGGTATCCCAGCCGGTGGCTAAATGCGGTAGCAGTTACTGCAAATAAAGAGACTATTGCCCGCATAAAAGCCATGCCTTTTGTGAAATCAGTGGAACCCATGCAATATTTTGCAGCAAAACAGGCATCACTCAGGAACGAAAGTCCAAAAGCGGATCCTGAACTGCTCGAAGCGCAAATAAAAAGCATGCAGGGACAAGAGTTCATAAAAAGAGGTATCAATGGGAAAGGCATACGAATTGCTGTTTTCGACGGCGGTTTCCCGGGAGTGGATACCAATCCGGTTTTTGAGCATCTTCGGGAAAACCATCAGATAATTAAAACCTACGATTTTGTAAAGAAAACAGAATTCGTTTACGGGTATATGACGCATGGTTCAGCTGTTTTATCGTGTATAGCCGGCATTTATGGCGACAAGAACATTGGCCTGGCCACCGGTGCAGAATTTCTGCTTGCCCGCACCGAAATAAAACCCGAGATAAAAGTTGAAGAAGAATACTGGATGGCAGCCATGGAATGGGCCGACCAAAACGGAGCCGACATAATATCGAGTTCGTTAGGTTATACCGACAAAAGATACACTGTAAAACAGATGAACGGTCGCAGCACCCTGGTTACAAGAGCGGCTACCATGGCAGCAAAAAAGGGAATGCTGGTAATTAATGCTATGGGAAACGACGGCCGCGAAAACTGGGAAGTTATGGGGGCACCTGCCGATGCCGACAGTGTTTTATCCATTGGTGGAATCGATCCTTTTACCGGATATCATATTAACTTCAGTTCTTTTGGTCCTACAGCCGATTACCGCCTCAAGCCTAACATCTGCGCACCGGGAGCTGCAATAGTTGCATCGTCGGCAGCAGTAAAAAAAGGATACGGAACCTCCTACTCCACTCCGCTGGTGAGCGGTTTTGCAGCTTGCGTATGGCAATTAAACCGCGAAAAGAGTAATATGGAAATCTTCAGCATCATGGAAAAGTCGGGACATTTATACCCTTACTTCGACTATGCCCATGGCTATGGAATACCCCAGGCATCGTACTTCTTTAAAGAAAAATCTCCGGTTGACGACACCCAAAACCCCGTAAAGATAAATTCGACTACAGAAGGCATTGATATCTCGGTTTCAGATCTGTCCAAAGCCGAAGAAAAATACCTGAATTACCTGTACTATCACATCCAGCAGCCCGATGGCTCTCTGAAATATTATGCTGTTCTGGATGTTACCCAGAATGATGTTGTTACATTGCCGTTTTCGAAGTTTAAAAAAGGCGACCTGTTAAGGGTTTATTACAAAGGATATATCCGGGAAATGAATTTTTAAAATTATGGTTAAAAGTATTATTCTATCAATAATAGCGCTATTTGCAGCCACAGCAGTTTTTCCCCAGTCAGTCTTGCTTGAGAAGGATCAGAACGAAAGTGTTTATGTCCGTCAAAAAGGCCCGAATAAGAAGCGGTTTTTCCATCTTTATTACGATTACTCCTTTTATGCGCCCGAAAAAGGAACTTCCATCTACAACAAGGAACTTGCTTTAAGAAATTATATAGGCGCACGGAATAACTTTCGGGTTGCCAACAATTATGTTATGGGAGTAAATCTCGAATTTGGCTGGGAAACTTTCAGAATTGAACAGACCAGTCAAAAAACGTTTCCCTCAAAAGGAACTCACAAAAAAGAAACATTAAGCACCACAAATCTCGGACTCGAATATTTTAACCGGCTTTTGATTACGCAACGGGAAGGCTCCCTAGGTATCTGGGTTGATGCCGGAATTTATGGAAACCTGAACCTTGGTTCGCGGCATGTAATTAAAGATAAAGCTGACCCTGCCGATGAAGTTCGTTATCGTAAAACCATCAATAAAGGTCTTGAATATTTAGAACCCTTTGAATATGGCGTGAAAGGTCGCTTGGGTTACAAACGATATGCAATTATCGGTACATATCGCATTTCGGACTGGATGAAAGAAACCCGTTCTGACGTGGAACCTCCCCGTTTATCAATAGGTTTTGAACTGGGACTATATTAATTAAAGCTATCCCTTATCTCCACGAAATTTTTCAGGAGACTTGCGTTCTCTTCAAGCACATTGCCAATCACCACAACATCAGCGCCGGCGCTGTATGCATCTTTAGCCTGAATGGCAGTGCGAATCCCGCCCCCTACCACCAGGGGTACCGAAATATGCTTTTTAATTTCAGTAATTAAAGTTCTGTTAACAGGAGTATCAGCGCCGCTGCCTCCTTCGAGATAGATCATTTTCAAACCCAACATTTCACCTGCCATTGCTGTTGAAACTGCAATATCTGTCTTTCCGGCAGGAATGGCTGTTGTATTACTAATGTATTCAACTGCAGTTTTCGAGCCCGTTTCCACAAGCATATAACCTGTAGGAATAATCTCCATGCCTGTTGATTTGAGAAATGGCGCAGCCAGCACATGATTACCAATAAGATATTCGGGATTCCGGCCACTGATTAAGCTCAGCAACATAATACCGTCAGCCTGATCACACAATTGCAGCAAATTCCCCGGAAAAAGAAATACAGGCAACTTTGTAATACTTTTCACTTTCTCAATAGTGGCATTCACCGATTTGGAAACCAAACTGCCACCAACCAGAATGAAATCGGGAGGAAATTGTCTGACAATTTCAAGAGTTGCCAAAAGCGAAGTATTGTCGTGTTTATCGGGATCGATAAGTACAACAAGCATTTTGCTTTTGTTTTGGGCTGCGACAATTTTGGAATAAAGCATCAGTTTCTACTTACAGCAATAAACTATAACATAATTATCCTGAACCACATAACTCATCGGATACTCATCGAAAATATTTTCATCGTGATGAATCCCGGTAATCAGGCCTTTCGATTCAGGTAAAAAAGGTCGGATGGTGAGATTGGTTTTGAAATTGATATTGTTCTTATCGCAAATTTTATAGAGGGCTTCCTTTGCGCACCAGTGAATATATAGGTGAAGACCTTCAATAGCCGGATCGCGCGAAACAATTTCTTCCTCATTAATAAACTTATGAGCAATATTTTTAATCCGATGCGACATATACTCCAAATCGATACCTACGCGCTTTTTTTGACTCAAAAGCACAGATGTAAGCCGATAGGAGTGTGAAATACTAATATTGTATGAATTATCGCTTAAAAAAGGCTTATGTTCTTCGTTATAAACAATCTTACAAAATTTGCCAGCCATCTCGTTCAACAGCACTCTCACACTCAGCCATTCCACCTTCCGGCTAAAGTTTTTAAAGCTGTCCAAAGTAGCAATTTCATCCTTATCGAGCTTAACCCTTGAAAAAAGCGTGTTGAAATCTTCCTTAATTTCCCACATGCCTAACAAACAATCATCTGCGACTTGTTCATTTTTAAGAATTCCCATAAAAAGATTTCAGAATATATTATTGTCAAAAAAAACTTCAACGCCAAAATTAGTATTTTTTTGAAACAGCCGTTATTTAAACTCCATTTTGATTATTTAACTCCACTGATAAACAAGTGAATTAGGATAACCGTTATTTAATAAAACAAAAATCTGCCAACTATGAAAACACAAAACAGACGTTCCTTTGTAAAAACTGCTGCCGCAGGTTCATTAGGTTTACTGGTCGTAAATAAAATCGGTTTCGCACCATCGTCGGTTCCCGACCCGGGAATCCAGTTGTACACAGTTCGTGATGCAATGAAGGCTAATGCCAGGGAAACGCTGGCACAGGTTGCCAAACTCGGTTACAAAAATCTTGAGCTGGCTGGCTATGCCAATGGTAAATTCTATGGAATGGAACCTGCTGAATTCAAAAAAACAGTAGAAGACTTAGGAATGAAAGTGATTAGCAGCCATACAGGTGTGGAAGTGAAAGGTGTTGACACCGGTAATGCGCAGAAAATGGCCGAAGATCACGCAAAAATTGGTGTTAAATATTGTATACAGCCCTGGCTGGTTGAGGAAAGACGCAAAAGCGCAGACTCTTACAAAAAATTTGTTGATGAACTCAATCTTGTGGCCGGTGTTATGAAAAAAAGCGGCATCAAATTCGGTTATCATAATCACGATTTTGAATTTAAACAGGTGGATAATGTAATCCCATATTATGATATATACCTGAAAAATGCCGACCCAAACTTAATGACCTTTGAAATAGATCTTTACTGGGCAACCAAGGCCGGGCAAAACCCTGTGGAAATTTTCAGGAAATACCCCGGCCGTTTTGAGCTGTGGCATGTAAAAGATATGGAAAACAGTGCCGACAAATTCTTCGCACCTGTTGGCACGGGAACCATTAACTACAAGGAAATTTTTGCCAATCAAAAAGAATCGGGCATGAAATATTACTTTGTTGAGCAGGATGCCACACGCGATAACAAGCCAATGGAAGCTATTAAAATCAGCATCAGCAATCTGAAATCGAAGATTCTGAAATAGAACCCGGAAGATTTGAATATGAGAAGTTGTAAATTTCAGCTTCTCATATTCCTGCTGTTCTCACAATTTCAACCTTACTGGCATCGTTATTGATAAGAGAAATTAAAATTTTAACCATCTAATTCCACTTTTATGACACGTTCGGAAACTGCCCAACAATACTTTAAATCAGGGTTTAATTGTTCTCAATCAGTTCTTGGTGTTTTTGCACACGACCTCGGAATTTCAAAAGACAGCTGCCTGAAAATTGCCTGTGGTTTCGGCGGAGGCATAGCCCGCCAGCAACACATATGCGGAGCTGTTACCGGAGCTGTTATGGCACTGGGTCTTAAATTCGGCAAAGGAAGCAATGACGATGACGCTAAGAAATTATTCACCTATGAAAAAACACAGGTTCTTTTAGAAGAATTCCGCCAAAAACATAAATCGGTTAATTGCCGCGAATTACTTCAGGGACTTGATATGATAAAAGATAGTGAGAAAATTAAAGAGCTCGGCCTTTTTCAGAGCCTATGTCCGGGTTATGTAAAAGATGCTGTTGAAATAACCGAGAAGCTGCTAAAAGATTAAAGTTTTATGGCGGATGAGTTTAGCCGCACATCCGCCATAAAACTCACAATAATTCCTGTCATTGGTATAGGAACGAAGATTATTGAGAAATTAAAACAGAAAACTGGTAGAGAGACCAAGTCTGTAATTGGTTACTCCTTTCGCATCCTCAACCTTGCCTTTTTTGGCATAATTTATTGTCCCGTAGCTGGCTGTGGTTATTTCGCCTTCAAACTGAAACAACATTCTGCCGGCAGTGTAAGTTATGGATGGCGCAAGACGCCATACAGAAGCAATTTCCGGGCTGCGTCCATAGAATTTAGCAACATTCGGATCCAGTACATCCATATATCCGAGGTTCTTTTGATAACCACCATATATTCCCCAGCGCACCTTTTCTCCATACGTTAAGTTCAACCAGGACGTAATGGCTGAGGATACTGAATATGTTTCCTTACCGGTCGCTGCATCGTAGGTCAACCGTGCATAGCCGCCAGGCATCATCATTTCAGCCAGATTCTGACCATACATTACATTCCCCTTGGCAACAAATTTACCGGTTTTATATTGTCCGAAAGTTGCAAGAGCAAACGAACCGACCGTCTCGTTTGTTTTGTAGGTCTTCTTGACAGGAGCCCCATTTACAGTCACAGTTCCTGAGGTATATTCACGTGGTTTAAGTTTTTTATAATGTCCCATCAATCCGGTTGTAAAATTACCGTTTGCGTAATGCAACTGGAGGTTCAAATCGGGAAGAACTGCATTGCGCAAAAACCTGAGACTCTGCTCCGGGTCTCCGTTAGTAATATTGGGTCCAAATGAAGCATGTCCTGCCTGCCAAAAGGTAGCAGCTAAAATTGTGATAGTACCAATTTTGTGTGTATAGCGGATCTGCTCTCCGCGGCAGAAAATATTGAAAGGCGTTCCATAATTTAACGACACCGTGGATGGTACAACCGGACCCTGGAGCGGATGCCAGTTACGACCAATCAGCAGACTGCTCTTGGGCCAGTCGAGTTTTACCCATGCCTGACGGAATAGTACATAACCGCTGTTTCCGGCAGTAAAATCGAATTCAAAATACCCCGATGTTTTGGCTTTCAGCGCTTCGGGCCCTGAGAACAGCGCTGTGAAACGGGTTGCAGTTGCCGAAAGGTTGTTATTAACCAATGCATTCATATCTTTCCCGTCAGCGTCTTCTTTTACAGCCTCGGGCCACAGGTAAAACAAGCCATCCACAGCTTCTTTACCTTTACGGGTATCCAAATAATAGTCGGCACGTGCAAAACCGCCAAATTTCACACTTACATTTTCGCCAAGTTTAACGGGTTGAAGATTTCCTGCAGGTTCCTGACCAGTTGCATACAAAGTCACCATACCCAAGATTGTCAGAGATAAAAGTCGTTTCATGTGGTTAATTATAAAATTTTCAAGATAACACGTAACATCCCATGGAATAACTGCCTTAAGGAGAAAGTCTCACAGATGTTTCATTAGTTAATTTTTAAAAGTGCCGCAAGATATAAATATTATATAATATAGCTAAAAAACATATAATATCCTAATCTGGGCCTTGTTTCGAAAATTTATGCAGTAATTTGGTACTTGTCTGTTATGATTCGCGTTTGGATTTCACATCCATTTCAGGTTGTATTTACAAGTATGCTTAACGAAACCACCATACGATGTAGCCAGGTTGAATAAAAAAAAATCCGGCGGAGTACAAATACATTAGCACTCCGCCGGAACATAAATTATAAAAAAACAAATCCTTAAGGCATTACAGGCAATTGCTGAATTTTCCCTGTCTGGAATACCGGCACTTTAGCATCAGCAAGAATGTTATTTCCTATTTTAACACTCACCTGGGTTATAGCCGGAGTGCGAAAATAAATACTGTTCAAAGCTTTGGTTTTTTCAGCGGTTTTTGGATCTTCGGGCATTACAACGTTTTCCTTTACTGTAAAAGTGGCGCTAATAGCATTATAACCACCTTTAGCAGTTTCCGAAACACCGTTCTGCTCGCTAAACCATAATAACTCCTTCGAAACGCTTCCGTTGGGAGTAAAAGAATAAGCAAAGTGGCGGGTCTCTTTTACTTTCTTCCCGACGAAATTCGACATGAGTTCTTCCTCCTGCTTGTTCAATTCTTTCACAATTACCTTTAAAGCCTCTCCTTCAGGATGATATTCGTATTCGCCCATCATTAGTTTCAATCGTCTTTTGCGGATTTTCAGAATAATATCTGCCATATCTTTAGCCTTATCCTCTTCATTTTTAATATCAAGTGACTTTTTATAAATAGGCACTTTCACAAAGGAGGCATCGGTAAGAATTGTCTTATAAAAGGTGTCGATACTTTCGGTAATTACAGGCTCGATAACCGTATTTTCGAAAATCACAGGTTTTCTTTGCTGGGAATTGATAAGGCTGGAGATGGATTTCCACGCTTTTTCGAGGTCGAGCATGAGGCCTTGCTGGGTCATCGAAAATATCTTATCGAGGTTCGAAGGATAACTTTTAAAAGTTACAGCATAAAACTGATCCGGATCGGGCTCATTTACAGGAATGATGGACACCTTTGAAATTTCAAAAACTTCAGAATCCGTTGACGGGGCTCCGGAAAGGGACAGATACTTTTGAGCATAGGCTGCATAAGGACCAGCTTTCGTAGTGGTTTTAGTAACAGAAACATCAATACCAATGCGGGTTAATGGCAGGCAGTAAATTAAGGTCTGCGGTCCGCCGGCATTTGAAGCACTTTTTGAAACTTCGATATTTTGAGATGGTGCACAGGATATAATCAGAAATAATAATAAAGAAAAAGGTAATACACGGTTTTTTAAATACTTCATTTTAAAATAGATTTTAATAATTTATATTATGACGGATTTTATTAAACGCATTTCCTATGTATTTTATGATATCGCCGGCCACAATTGATTCATAGCTATTCTTTGTCAACGCCAGATCGCCGGCAAGACCATGGATATAAACTCCCATCCTTGCCGCAATATCTGGCTCATAACCTTGCGCCAATAAGGAAAGGATCACGCCTGTAAGCACATCTCCACTTCCGGCAGTAGCCATCCCCGGGTTTCCGGTAGAATTAAACCAGCATTCGCTGTTTGGAGTGGTAATACTGGTATAAGCTCCTTTCAGCACCACAATTACGTTATATTTTTTCGAAAAATCGAGCTGGCTCAAAAAACGTTTATGCCCGTTGCTATGCTCTCCAACAATGCGGTCGAACTCTTTAGGATGAGGAGTTAAAATTGTAAGAGGCGGCAACATACACAAAAGCCACTGGTTTTGAGCAAGAATATTAAGAGCATCGGCGTCGAGCACAAGCGGCACATTCGATTTGGATAATATTTCACGAATCAGATCAGTTGTCTGGTATGAAGTCCCTATTCCCGGACCCACTCCAATTGCGTTATATTTTTCACTCTCAGGCATCTGCGACACAAGCTCTTCATGCTCATCCAGGCTGACCATTGCTTCGGGTACCGTTGTTTGTATAATTTCATATCCCTTGCGGGGAATATGCGTTGTAAGCAAACCTATCCCCGACCGCATACACGACCGTGATGCCAGAACTGCAGCGCCCATTTTCCCATAACTTCCGGCAATAAGCAAAGCATGACCGAATACGCCTTTATGATCGAATTTTTTCCGTTTCTTTAAATATTTCTCAAAATCGTAGCCTTGCTGAAAACTGTTTCTGCTCTCCTGCGAATCCAGCCCCACCGGATGAAGCCCAATATCGAGCACATGAAGGTCGCCGGTATAAATATAATTTTCGGCAAACATGAAGGCCAGCTTGGGAGTCTGAAAAGTGAGCGTATGAGTGGCTTTGATAATTGTATCGCGGTTATTGCCGTCATTCGAATCGCAGAACAAACCTGAAGGTACATCGATTGCAACAATTTCGGCACCGCTTTTATTAATCTGGCCGATCAGCAACGAAGGATATCCGGAAAGAGGACGAGCCAGTCCTGTCCCGAACAATGCATCAATTACCAGGTCGTGTGAGTGAATTTCAGGAGTATAGGGCTCCTTTATCGGAAAAACAATATCATCTTTAAACTCCATCAGTCGTTGAAATTTAAGAATGGAATCGTTTGTCATCCGCTCGGCCGAATAAGGCATATAGACCAACACTTTATAACCGGCCAGAAGAAGGTTATAAGCTATACACAAACCATCGCCACCGTTGTTCCCGGGGCCAATAAATATTTTAACAGGCTTGCTTTTCAGGTAGTTCTCTATGATCCATCTTGAACAAGCTAACGAAGCTCTTTCCATCAGGTCGGCCGACGAAATCGGCTCATACTCAATGGTGTATTTATCCACCTCACGAATCTGACTGGCTGATAAAATCTTCATCAACTTTACAATAGTAACAGTTACACAGATTTGCAAATATATTCAAAATTAGCATCCCGTATCAAGGCGCAGGTATCAAGATGACGGTGTTTCTGTTCACTAATCGTGCAACTTATCAACAACGCTGAATATATTTTTGCACCGGAATTAAGGAATAATTACCGGAATTATCCTGCCCGGTTAAGGTTTACAGGTTTAAAAAAGTTTTATAACATTCATACAGGCAGATGGGACAATGAAAAGATTTCTATATTTGCCCTGAAACGTTAAAAACTTAACTTATGTTTAAAGAACATCCGAGAGGACTAATAGTAGCTTTCTTCGCCAATATGGGTGAACGATTTGGCTTTTATACCATGATGGCTATCCTTGTGCTGTTTCTTCAGGCAAAATATGGCCTGAACGAAGAAACTGCAGGGACCATTTACAGCTGGTTTTATTTCAGTATTTATGCGTTGGCCCTTGTTGGCGGGTTGCTGGCCGACTTCACAAAAAAGTATAAAACAGTTATTCTGGCCGGTATCATTATTATGTTCTCAGGCTATGTAATTATGGCCGTTCCGAGTCTCTCCCTTACTTTAACCATAGTTGGTCTATTTACCATAGCTCTGGGTAACGGGTTGTTCAAGGGAAACCTTCAGGCTGTTGTAGGCCAGATGTACGATGATCCAAAATACTCAAAGCTGCGCGATTCGGCTTTTATGCTTTTTTATATGGGTATAAACGTTGGAGCCTTGATAGCCCCATTTGCCGCCACAGGTATCAGGAACTGGTTTCTGGAATCACAGGGATTCCTGCACGACGCAAGTCTGCCAGCCCTTTGTCACCAGGTAATTAATGGAACCATCCAGGACACTGCCTCATTTCAGAAACTTGCCGAATCAGTAAGCATGGGCAAACCGGTGAGCGATATTGTAGCATTTGCAAAAGATTACCTCCATGTATTTTCGGTGGGTTACAATTATGCATTTGGCATTGCCGCAGGAGCCATGGTAATTTCGCTCCTTGTTTACATCTTTTTTGGAAAATTGCTTCCAAATAAGGAAAAAGTCGCCACTGAAAACAAAGAAAAAATCCCTCAGAAACCGCTTGCCATTCCTGCCGCACTGGGAGCAATGGTTATTACTGCATTATTGATAAGCACCGTTAAAGGACTTGCCGATGGTTTTGCCTTTGGCCTGTTTGCAGGATTTGTGGTTTGGTTCCTTATAAGTGCAACAAAGGAAGAGAGACCCCGCATCAGTGCGCTAATCATGGTATTCTTTGTGGTTATTTTCTTCTGGATGTCGTTCCACCAGAATGGTCTGGCACTTACATATTTTGCCCGCGACTATACGGTTAAACAAGTTGGGCCTTTTACCAATTTATTTTTCGGATTCTTCTCCTTACTATCGGTTATAGCTTTAGTAGCAGGCATGGTGCTTACATTTACACTCAAGGAATCGACTCAAAAGCTTATTGCTGCCGGAGTAATGGTTGTCGGCCTGGTTGGTTCATATTATTTCTATTCGCAAAACGAAGCTATGAACTCCATTTCGCCAGAAATATTCCAGACGTTTAACCCACTGTTCATCGTTTCACTCACCTTTGTTGTACTTGCCATTTTTAAATGGTTAAATAAAAAACAAATGGAACCTTCCACTCCTAAAAAGATTGGATTTGGTATGATTATAGCGGCATTAGGTTTTTTGGTTGTTTTAGTGGCTTCGCTGGATCTTATTTCGCCCATGCATCTGGAACAGACTGTAAATGGCCAGCTTATTAAAAATCCGGTACCCGACACCTCAAGAGTATCACCATACTGGTTAATTGAAAGCTACCTGATACTTACCATTGCCGAATTATTCCTAAGTCCGATGGGATTGTCGTTTGTTTCGAAAGTTGCTCCAACCCGATTCCAAGGTGTAATGCAAGGTGGATGGCTTTTGGCTACAGCCGTTGGTAATAAATTATTATTTGTTGGCAGCTTCTTCTGGAATAAACTCGAATTATGGCAGTTATGGGCAATATTCATTGTTTGTTGCTTGTTATCTGCAGCATTCATCTTCTCTATGATGAAAAGGCTTGAGAAAGTTGCCGGATCGTAAAAAATATTGACAATATAGAAAAGGGGGCCATAAACCCCCTTTTCTCTTTTATATTACTATTCCTGTTTTGTTAACCTGAATATAAAATTTGGGAACTATATCACTTGGGATATATAAATACTATTAGTCTTTTGTGCAACCTCTACAAGCATAGCCTTCAAGTTAATTTCTGCTATATGCTTTGATTCAATAGCGAAGAGGATTTGAGGCGCACGATAAATTTAATAAAAGGCTGTATCGCACATTACGCCACATCCAGCATCCCTTCAATTCCGACGATGTCATATTTTTGCTTTTTATAAGATGATTACACGTCGGAAAAACAACTTCTCCTTTACAAATCCCAGGCATAAATGCCAGGGCTATTGAAGTATGCCTTCTCTTAGATTGACAGCTATGCTCTACGAGGTAGAAAACAACAGAATATCCAAATTCTATAACTATGTATCCTCTAAGACGATATAAAACAACATCGTAGATGTTGCATAATTGTAAAAATTACCAAGGTATGTCTCTGAAAACCTCGGAGAGGTTTCACAATATAT
This sequence comes from Bacteroidota bacterium, assembly GCA_021779665.1. Taxonomy (GTDB): domain Bacteria; phylum Bacteroidota; class Bacteroidia; order Bacteroidales; family JAAUTT01; genus JAAUTT01. The sequence goes on from JAJYAG010000079.1 coordinate 28,411, forward strand.
GCGATTAAGGTTTGTCCCAATTCGCACATTGTTGCATATAACTTAAAAGGCTCAAAGGTTAGCTCATTCCTACAATGAATTTATTGAGCTATTCAGGCTATATCATTTCCAGCTTTCGCTCCATAAAATCGAATCTTTCGTTAATGAGTTTTACAATTTCGTTAGCACTCGATTCAATTGGTTTATTTGTAACATCGATGGTTGTAAAACCTCCGCGTCGAAAAATTTTAGTAGCATAATCCAGTTCCTGAACTATTTCGGAAGGATCAAGATATGAGCGATGATCGAAAGCTCCCATGGAAGCCACACGACGCCTCCGCTGTTCTATCAGGGTATTCATGGAAATAGTAAGTCCGAACACCCGGCGTGGATCCAGTTTATAGAGCTCGTCGGGAGGCGGGATATTGGTGACTAAAGGCACATTGGCAACTTTCCACCCGAACATGGCCAGATAAACACTAAGAGGAGTTTTGCCTGTTCGCGAAATACCGGTAAGAATAATATCAGCATGATGGAGCCTGTCGGGATTCATACCATCGTCGGTATTGAGTGTAAATTCTATGGCTTTGATCCGGTCGAAATATTCCTGGTTAAGTTTGCGGAAAAGGCCGGGCTGGTTAATGGGATCCGTTTTAAGCTTCTCGCACAGGTAATCGGAAAGACTTCCCATCAGGTCGAAAGCAGGAACGTCCATTTCCTTACAGAGACTATTAACAGTCATTCGCATCCGCTTGTCCACCATGGTATGAACCACAACACC
>JAJYAG010000258.1 GCA_021779665.1 Bacteroidota bacterium
CATTATACACCCTTTTCTGACTGTACTGATTTGTGGTTTCGCCAACCTGTTTTCCGTTCACAAAAGTATTGTCACTATCGTCAATTGTCCCAAGATTCAATGTAATTCCAGCTGCAGCTTCAGCCTCATCAAGTTTAATTTCCTTACGGAACCATACAACACCATCCATATTCAATCCGGCATTTTCCCAAAGCTGAGGAAGATTCATTGTTTTCCAGGAATTATCGTTGAATTCGGCTGCATTCCAGTTTTCTTTTGAGCCACGGTCTCCATTTAACATCTTCTCGTTCCAATCTTTCTGCATCTTTTCGAAGTTGGCCTCCATAGCCGGCAAATTTGCGTTTTTCATGTCAGCCATCTGACCTTTAAAATCAGGAATGGACATCACCGCTTCTTCACTTGCCCATGTTTCGAGAATTGTACCACCCCACGATGAGTTAATAAGTCCGACAGGGACATTCAGATTTTGCTGCAGATTGCGGCCGAAGAAATAACCAACGGCCGAAAACCCCGGGACTGTTGCAGGAGAACATTCCTGCCATTCGCCACTTTCGATATCATCTTTTGGTATAGCGCTTATTCTCTTGGGTACTGTAAATAAGCGGATTCGCGGGAAGTTGGCCGCTGCAATTTCAGCTTCAGCATTATTGGTACTGCTTACAGCCCATTCCATATTTGACTGGCCGGAACAAACCCACACCTCGCCCAAAAGTATATTCTTTAAGGTGATTTTGTTCGATGCCGAGATTACAAGATCATACGGTCCGCCTTCAGGCAGCGGATCCATATACAGTATCCACTTTCCGGCAGAATTCGCAACTGTAGAATAGTTTTTCCCTGCAAAGGAGACCTTGACTTTTTCGCCCTTATCGGCCCATCCCCAGATGGGAGTTTTCACATTGCGCTGTAGAACCATGTTGCTGCCGATAACTTTTGGTAACCGGACTGCAGCAGTAGCAGAGAAACCGGTTATAAGAACAAGAATTGCGATAAGTGATAATTTAATAGCAGTTAGCTTCATTTTATTATTTATTTGGTAAGAAATCATTAGTATCCGGTAAAAAAAATTGAGATTTCTCCCTTTAGTCGAAATGACGGGGCTCATATTAGTTTAAAAAAGAGGAGGATTAGAGGCCGGCTTCGCCGGCCTCTAATCCTCCTCCCATAACCTAAATACTTCATTGTCATTTCGAACGTAGTGAGAAATCCTCTCATCTAATTTTATTAATATTTAATCGGACAATATAGTAAGAAATACAAAATTGCAAAAAAGATTGAACTCTGTATTTGTTTATTTAAAAATCGCTACCTCTTTTTTGCCATCTGAGGTTATATATCCGCGGAACATTCCGGAGGTATTGAATTCCATGGCTATGTTCCCGTTTTTGTCGATGCCGATCACACCGCCGGTACCGCCGAGCCGTGTGAGCTTTTTAACTTCTTCCTGACAAGCCTGGGAAATCGTCAGGCTTTTATATTCAATCAAAGCCGAAATATCGCGGGCAAATCCCAGCCGGATATAATACTCCCCATGACCTGTGCATGAAAAAGCGCCTGTAGCATTATTGGCATAGGTACCAGCCCCGATAACCGGAGAATCGCCAATACGGCCGTAGCGTTTGTTCATCATTCCACCGGTGGAAGTCCCGGCAGCAATGTTTCCGTAAGTATCGAGCGCACAACAGCCAACTGTTCCATGTTTATCGTTCTGAGTCGTTTCACGCTCCTTTCTTTGTAGCTCCTGAAGGGATTTCAACCGTGGCTCGGTTACGAAATAGCTGTTATCCACAATTTCGTACCCCTTCTCTTTTGCAAACTGCGAAGCTCCGGTACCCGAAAGCATCACATGCTCCGATTTCTCCATTACTGCCCTGGCAACGCGGATAGGATTTTTGACATCGCGAACACCGGCAATCGCACCTGCTTTTAGCCCTGCACCCTCCATGATGGATGCGTCGAGCTCGGCCATACCCTCATTAGTCAGAACAGCTCCCTTACCGGCATTGAACAAAGGTGAGTTTTCGAGTATCATAATGGTTTTTTCTATTGCATCGAGACAGGTTCCTCCGGAGCGGAGTACCGAATCGCCCACCTTAAGAGCACTGTTAAGCACATCGGTATACTCCTTCTGAACCGCAGGAGACATTTTTGCACGGTCCATCACTCCTGCCCCACCATGGATGACGAGGGCATATTTGGGCTGGGCATGCGAAAAGAAGGTTATAAGAAACAGCCATGTTAAAAGAAGTAACTTTTTCATATGTTGAAATTTAGTATCATGTAACAAATTATGAATACCTCACCCTAACCCTCTCCTCACGGGAGAGGGAACTGCCCCTTGCTTAAATTAACTTTAATGGCTAATGACAGCCAATTCCCTAAATTTTGCTCCAAATGTTTGTTGGGAGCTGCTCCCCTCTCCTTTGAGGAGAGGGGCCGGGGGTGAGGCTTTATTTTATTCCCTTCCACTTTCAATTCATCCGAAGCATCGTTAGTCTCACAAAAAAACTTATCCACTTTTTTAATGGAAACAATCTTTTCGCCAGGGTTGAGCTTAATCTCTCCTTTATCATTCAGGAATACAACAAATAGTTTTTGCGTCTTGGGCTGACGTGAGTATATTATGTTATTGTCCATTCTGCTGTTGGGACTTACATAAGTTTCTCCGTCCCATCTTCTTGCTGTTATATTCACTCCGTTCAGGTTATCCCAATTGGCAACCATGCGGATGAGCTGTAACCAGTTTGGAACTTCATAAATATTTTTCATGGGAACACGGTCACCCGAGCCGCTGAACCGGCCGTACCAACTCACCCAGGAACCATTGATGGCTGCTTTGGCAACAATCACTTTATTACTTTGTAAATCGTGATTGTCGGGTGTGGTTGATCCTGCCCGGCTTTTCGACATAACACCCGATTTATAAACACGGTTATCGTCCACAAACTCGGTTCCGGTTGACCATTTCGTTACGCCTGCTTCCTGGGTGATCAGGGCATCGCGCATGAGTTCTTCCTGTTGTTTAGGATCGAGATTAAAAAGACCTTTGAACCACGAATCGTAATAGTTGTATGGCTCGAAAATGAAGCAGAGATTTCGGTTTAGATAGGTCTCACGAAAAGCTTTTTTTATTGCAAGGTAATACGCCACTTTCCCTTCGGAATAAGTTTTGTAATTGTGCGTAGTTCCGGGGAACAAGCCAGATGAGTCCTTGCCGTTCCATACTTCGAGCGAGATTTGTTTTCCGTTGTTGTAAAAATCGCCGGTAAACTGGGGTACATCCCAGGCCAGGCCGGCAAAAAGAAACTTTTTTTCGAATCGTTCGATGCTTAAGGCTTTTTCTTTCACCTTGCCAACAAAATAATCAATCACCCTCTGTTGTTGCCAGTCGGGCTCCACCGAAAATTTTTCGTTCGAAAACCATCCTGATGCTATGTTCTCAGGAAACTGCAAATTCGTTTTCTTCAGGGCAAAGTAATTCTGGTAAGCAGACTTTTGTTCTTCGCTATAATTTTTTTTCTTATCCAGATTCCTATCAACGCCTAAAGTTGAATAGACATGATATTCCGGGCTTTCCATATAAAAATTCAGGTCGGCAGCCAACGGGCTGTTTTCCATACCAGGTTGATACATCACATAGTTGTAACCCATTTGTCGCGCAAACTTCAGGTTATCGTCGGGTTTACCGTTCCAGCAAATGCCATAAAAGTTGAAGCGTGAAATTGCGTCGAAATTGGCTGGCAGTTCAGGCGTTTTAGAGGTTGAAAGCTGAATGATATAGGCTTTTGGCTGAATAGAATCCTGAGTTGTGACTTTCTCCTGACTCCTGGATACTTCTATAACGCAGAAGCAAATCAGAGAAAAGATTAAAAAAAATCGGTTCATAGCAGTTTGGTTAAGCAGTTGTAAAGAGAAAAGCCTTCAGATATAATCCAAAGGCTTTTCAATATTAACAAATATATGTAAAAATCAATATTAAGGGGTTTAGATTTTTAGGTGTTAGGCTATAGGTAATACAAAATACATCCTAATTTCCTAAAACCTTAAATCCTAACACCTATTTAAACCACATAAGTTGTAGATGCTGTATCGCCACCACGACCGGTCCAGTTGGTGTGGAAGAATTCGCCTCTTGGCTTGTCGATTCTTTCGTAGGTGTGAGCTCCGAAATAGTCGCGCTGAGCCTGTAACAGGTTAGCAGGGAGACGTTCGGCACGATAACCGTCGAAATAGTTCAATGCTGAAGCAATGGCAGGAACCGGAATTCCGTTGGTGATAGCAGCAGCAACAACCCTGCGCCATCCAGCCTGACTCGAAGTTACTTTTCCTGTGAAGAAAGGATCGAGTAAGAGGTTGGTGAGGTTAGGATTTTTATCGAAAGCATCCTTGATTTTGCCTAAGAACACCGAACGGATGATACATCCACCGCGCCACATCAGGGCAATACCACCATAGTTAAGATTCCAGCCATATTCTTTGGCAGCAGCCTGCATCAGCTGGTAACCCTGTGCATAGGAAATAATTTTGGAAGCATAAAGTGCATCTCTCAGGTCGTTGATAAAAGCTTTTTTATCGCCGCTGAAAGAAGGTTTAGGACCAGTCAATACCTTAGAAGCAGCTACGCGTTCGTCTTTGATGGCCGATAAACATCTCGAGAATACAGCTTCTCCGATGAGTGTTAAAGGAATTCCAAGGTCGAGAGCACTTACGCCTGTCCATTTACCGGTACCTTTCTGACCGGCAGTGTCGAGGATTTTGTCTACCAGCGGCTTGCCATCAGTATCCTTGTAAGCAAGAATGTCGCGGGTAATTTCGATCAGGTAGCTGTCGAGTTCGCCTGCATTCCATTCTTTAAACACTTCGTGCATTTCGTCAGCACTCATGCCCAGTACATCTTTCATAATGTGATATACTTCGTTGATAAGCTGCATGTCGCCATATTCGATACCATTGTGAACCATTTTCACGAAATGGCCGGCACCGTTTTCACCAACCCAGTCGCAGCAAGGAACGCCACCTTCAACTTTGGCAGCAATGGCCTGGAAAATAGGTTTTACGATAGGCCATGCAGCAGGAGATCCGCCAGGCATAATCGATGGGCCTAACAAAGCACCTTCTTCGCCACCCGAAACACCGGTACCGATGTAAAGTAATCCTTTGCTTTCAACATATTTGGTGCGGCGGTTGGTATCGGGGAAGTGAGTATTTCCACCGTCGATGATGATATCACCCGGCTCGAGAATAGGAATAAGCGATTCGATGAGTTCGTCAACCGGCTTACCGGCTTTCACCATGATCATCACTTTACGGGGGCGCTTTAACGAAGCAACCATTTCCTCAAGCGAATGTGCACCAAAAATCTTTTTACCTTTTGCACGTCCGTTCACAAAGTTCTCCACTTTATCAACGGTACGGTTATAAGCTGTTACATGAAAACCTTTACTTTCCATGTTAAGTATCAGGTTTTCGCCCATTACAGCTAAACCTACCACACCAATATCTGATATTTCTTTCATAGTTATTAATTTATTGATATTAAAATTGAATCCATTATTTAATAGTCCACAGACGTCAGTCCACGGTCCACAGCCAAATTCATGAAAACAGTCCACAGACATCGGTTCACGGCCAATAAAGAAACATCTGCTTTTTTGTATTGGCTGTGGTCTGTCGTCTGTCGACAGTCGACTATATCACACTAAACCCCAGTCCCTTCAATGCCTTTCCGATTCCGCTGTGATCATTCGAAAGTTTAACCGAATAGGCATGAAACTCCCGGCGATTGGGATAGCTTCCGCGTTGTGCCTCAAATGTTTCAACCGATTGCCTCAACCTGTCATTGTCTTCCAACACTTTATAGGTTGAAAGGATGGCCTGGGTGAGCACCTGCTGTTTGGTTTTACCCTCACAGTCAATGTTCATCACCGGTGTTGAGGGTTCCGGAAGATCTTCGGGTTGCCACCGTGTTAAAGGCAATCCGAATTTTTTGCTTAAAGCCTGAACCGACATGGCAGTTCCGTTAGCCTTTCCATCGACCGAATATCCGGCAATGTGAGGCGTTGAGATGTCAACCAGTCCGAGCAGTTCCAGATCGATGTCCGGTTCTTTTTCCCAAACATCGAGCACTGCACCGCGGATCCATTTCTCTTTCAAAGCTTTTTTCAGTGCAGCGGTATCCACCACTTCACCACGGGAGCTGTTGATAAGAATGGTATTGGGCTTGAGCTTTTTAAGAAACTCCTCGTTCACCAGGTGATATGTTTTATCCGGCCCGTCTTTAATTAAAGGAACATGGATTGTGATGATGTTACACTCGCGGATAATCCCCTCGAGCGATATAAAACCACAGGTTCCTTCTTTCCTTTGACGCGGAGGATCGTTCAGATACACCTGGGCACCAATTAATTCACCGAGACGGACAACCTTTTTGCCAACATTTCCAACACCTATTACGCCAAGAGCAACTTTAGAAAAATTGAGGTTATACTTAACGGCAAGTGTCGAAAGCACTGAACCCACATATTGATATACCGAGCCGGAATTACAACCAGGAGCATTCGTCCAGGTAATACCACTTTGCTCACAATAAGCCGTGTCGATATGATCGTAACCAATGGTTGCCGTGGCAATGAACTTTACAGCCGAGCCATGCAGCAGCTTTTCGTTACATTTGGTACGGGTGCGGGTAATCAGGCCTTCAGCCTCCTGCAGATCAGCAGTACTGATATCAGCTCCTTTTTTATAGACCACATCTACAAAAGGTTCCAATACACCTTTCATAAAAGGAATTTTATCGTCGGCAACAACTTTCATTTCAATTCCTTAAAATCTGTCCCTGAATGCCCACAACCCAAGCGCCGGATTGGAGATATAGAATATTTCCTCGCCATTCACAACATTATATCCGTCCTTGAGGACATCGGGATTGTAAAGCTTGGTCATCTCTTTTATATCGGCATATTTAAAGCTCACCGACTCAATCTCTTCTTTTGTAAGGTTTCCCGGACAATAAGTAATGTTGAAACGACCTTCGGACGATCCGTGGATAAGATGCGCAGCAGCACTTAAATTCTGTTGCAGTTCAGGATTTTCTTTGGTAAGTTTCAGCACTTTGTCCG
>JAJYAG010000080.1 GCA_021779665.1 Bacteroidota bacterium
CCCAGGATATCAGATTCTTTTGCGCCGAAGAACTCTTCGAAGCGTTTATTGCATTTCAGATAAACCCCGTTGAGGTCCTTAAGCCATATTAAATCGGGAATAGTGTTAATCAAAATGTTAAGAAAGGCTTCACTTTCTTCGGCTAACACTTTTGCTTTTTTAAATTTGTCCTTATTCAGCTGTTCCCTGGTTACCGCCTCGGCTAAATCCTTAATTTCTGTTTTCGAAGATTGTATAAAAGCGAGATCAAGTTCCAATACATTTTTAAATTGTAACAGAAGTCTCTCCGATTTTTCAGAGAAGCAGTTTTCTTTATTATCAAGAACGCATAAAGTTCCAAATGGAGAATTATCGGGATAGTTAATGGGATAGCCCAGGTAAGATATCATTCCGAGCCGGATATCGGGATTGTTTTCCCAAACCCTGTCCTTTAAAGCATTTTCGACCAGGAGCCTGGTTTGTGTTTTAATTACAGTTTCGCAATAAAGGCCATTCCAAGGTTCCTTAAATCCAATTTTATAAGGATTATTTTCTGTGCGGCTCGTTATAAACACTTCCATGAATTCATTATCGGTTTTCATGATTAGTGCTGCCGGAACTGAAAGGAATTCAGCTAAAAGATCAGCTATTTCCTGCCATTTTTTTGTAAGCCAGTCATGTTTTGAAAAATCGGGTTGACTGCTTGAAGACTCCATTTATCAATAGTTTAATGACAATATTCTATCATTAAATTTAATAAATTAATTGGATAAGTAACTCTCTACGTAATGCTTTTCAGAGCATATCGGAACTTTTATTGCAAAGGATTTTCCTGTAATATATGCCGGTATAATAGAAGCGAAAAGCCGAAAGTAATAAAGGAATGCCCATAGTTATGTAAATAATTGAAAGATAGCTGGCAGGAACAATGCCTGTTTTGCGAAGAGTAATTCCTGCTGAAATCATCACCGCCATTAGAATGTAGCTTTTCATGCTGAAAAATGAGAATATGCTGTTTTTTTCCTCTTTAAGGTTGAGAATGCGGGATACATGCTTACGGGAGATTTTAGAGAACATCACCTGATAAAAGAGCAACCCTCCGGCAATACTAGGCAGCAGCTTTATCCATAAGTCATTACGAATGTTATTCATAAATGAAAAGCCTTTGAATAAAAGCATTCCACCGGCAAAAGTCCAAACAAATGCAGCAATAAAAAGAAGAATGCGTTTATTTACTCTGAGAATTTGTTTTTTCTTATACATGCTTTCGATTGTGAATATTAAGCATTATAACATACCGGAAAAGTATGCAATTATCTTAGCAGAAGGGATAAATATGAGCTGAGCAATTAACGTTCCGGCAATTCGGGCTAATACCATATATACTATAAACCTTCTGAAATGCGACTCTTTGCATTTACCAAGAACAACCTCATCGGTCATTACCGAAAGATAAGGGTCAATAAAAACGAACATTAGGATGGTTGCAAAACCATTTATTACAGAAGAAAGCGTGCTGGAAGTAGTTCTTAAATCGGGATTCAGATAACCTGCATAAAGTGATGCGATTACCCCCACAGTAATAATAGCCACAGCGGCAACATTCATCAGAAATACCCTCCACGGAAAGTCTTTGTTAAATTCCAGAAGTGTGATATTTTTCTTGTCAGGAATAACAAAATTATCCTTGATAAACGAAATTCCACCTTTCGTAAATCCGTGATATATAACCTTCGGGACCGATTTGTAGATGCTGAACCGGTTAACAGCTGTGGAAAGCAATCTTTGAAAAGTAGGAATAAGTAATCCTCCCATGATGGTTGCCAGTGTACACGAAAATATAATTAACCTGAAATCAGTTAAATTGCTATCCAGCCCTGTTTTTATGTTCTTCTCAATTGAACTTGCCAGTAATGGAGCCTGAAATCCGTTTGCGGTTCTCGAAATCAGAACCAGGATATTAAACAAGGCAAATGAAACTGCGATTCTGCCAGTTCTTATCCCTACAATTCTGACAGAGTAAGAAAGTGTGGTGATCAGGTTGATTAAAAAGGTTAAAACAATTACCAGAATTATCTGAACTGACATAAAAGTATTTTAGGACAAAATAAAGCAATTCTAATGATAATCGATTTTACGGCAGTATTTTTAAGTTGAGGTAACTAAGACTCTAAAATTCCTATCTTTGCAGCCAAATTTTGTGGAGCATGATATCGATCAATCAGTTAAGTGTTTCTTTTGGAGGTTTTGAACTGTTAAAGGAGGTTTCGTTCCTTATTAACCCACGCGACCGTATTGGTTTAGTTGGGAAAAACGGAGCAGGCAAATCTACATTGATGAAGATTGTTGCCGGTCTGCAGGAACCTTCTTCCGGTGAAATTGCCAAGCCCGACGGATTCCGTATTGGCTATCTTCCTCAAACCATGGCACTGGCCGAGGGCCGTTCTGTATATAACGAAACCAAAAGAGCCTTCGACGAAGTTCTTGCAATTGATAAGGAAATGAAGGAGATAAACCTTCAGCTTGCCAGTCGCGAAGATTATCACTCCGAAGAATACGAGAACCTCATTCACCGCCTTACCGATCTGAACGAACGTTTTCAGTTACTTGGCGGAGCCAGCATTGATGCCGATATAGAGCAAACACTTACCGGCCTTGGATTTGAACCTCACGACATGCAACGGCAGACGCGCGAATTCTCCGGAGGCTGGCGCATGCGTGTCGAACTGGCAAAACTATTGCTTCAGAAACCTAATATTCTGCTACTCGACGAGCCTACCAACCATCTCGATATTGAATCTATCCAATGGCTCGAAAGTTACCTTTCAGTTTTCGATGGTGCAGCTTTGATTGTTTCGCACGACCGGGCTTTTCTCGATAACGTTACAAACCGGACCGTCGAAATATCTCTGGGCCGCATCTACGATTATAAGGTAAATTACTCAAAGTATGTTGAGTTGCGCAAGGAACGACGCGAGCAGCAGATGGCAGCATTCCGCAATCAGCAGAAACTGATTGAAGATACCGAAGATTTCATCGAACGTTTCCGGTACAAAGCTACCAAAGCCGTACAGGTGCAGTCGCGCATTAAGCAGCTGGACCGTTTGGAACGCCTCGAGGTCGACGAAGAAGATGTTTCGGCACTTAACCTGAAGTTTGCTCCGGCGCCGCGATCGGGCAACATGGTGGTTGAAGCCGCTGAAGTAAGCAAATCGTACGGGGCGAAAAAAATTCTCGAGGACATTGATTTTGTGCTCGAAAGAGGGGAGAAGGTTGCCTTTGTGGGTCGTAACGGTGAAGGGAAAACCACGCTCTCGAAAATGATTGTTGGCGAAACCGATTTTGTTGGCAATCTGAAAGTGGGTCATAATGTTAGGATTGGCTACTTTGCTCAGAACCAGGACGAGCTTATGGACGAGAACATCACTGTTTTCGATACGATCGACAGGGTTGCCGTAGGCGATGTTCGCCTTAAAATCCGCGACCTGCTGGGATCATTCTTATTTCGGGGCGACGATGTCGACAAAAAGGTAAAAGTATTGTCGGGTGGCGAACGTTCCCGCCTGGCCATGATTAAACTGCTTCTGGAACCCTATAATATGCTGGTGCTCGATGAGCCTACAAACCATCTTGATATGCGCTCCAAGGATATCCTAAAACAGGCGCTGATTAAATATGATGGAACTGTAATTGTGGTTTCGCACGACCGTGAATTCCTTGATGGCCTGGTTGGTAAGGTTTACGAATTCAGGCACCGTAAAATAAAGCAGCATATTGGCGGTATTTACGAGTTTCTTGAAAAGAAAAAAATACTGAATTTACAGGCTCTCGAGCAAAAGGAAAAACAAGCGAGAAGTGTAGATAAGGAAACTGCTGCCGGCAAATTAGATTACCAGGAAAAGAAAGAATACGACAAAATGCTGCGTAAGCTTTCCAACCAGGTTTCACAGTCGGAAGCCCGTATTGAAGAGCTCGAAAGCCGCATCGGGGAAATTGAGCAAAAGCTTTCCGACCCGTCGTTGCATAGCGAAGTTGAGAAGCTTTACCTGGAGCATAACCAAGTTAAACAGGCCCTCGAAAATGAAATGAAGCAGTGGGAGGCCTTAAATATTGAGCTGGAACAGTTTAAAGAACAAAGAAATTAGTATTTTTACTGAGCAATCGGGCTTTATTATTTGTTTAGCAAAGAGCCTGAGGTTTTAAAATTCTATACCATGCGCAATAGATATCTGCTTTTATTCACGTTTACTGTGTTTTTGGTTATTGCGGCCTGTACATCGAGCCGTAAAGCAATGCAAATTAAGTCGAGTAACCAGTATTATCTCTATAATCCCGGCAGTACCTTCATGCATCCGGAGTTTTCGGTCTACCACCATACCGATACATCTTCCCAGCTCTTTATCAAGTTTTTTACCGACGAGTTTTTGTTTAATCAGGCTAATCCTGAGCAAACCATGCAGGCTGGGCTTAATATTAAATATCAGCTTTTTGATATTACCGACGATAAGAATAATCCCGCACTTGTTGATAGTTCTACCTATATCAGGTATGTCGAAAAGCGCAATATTCGCAAGGTGTTGCTGGTTCCTTTGTTTATCAAAGCTCAGGCTGGGAGGGAATATACCATGAAGGTTGTATCTCTGGATATAAACCGAAAAGCAACGCATACCGCTTCTCTTTATGTTGATAAGCTTACAACAGGCTCGGTTCAGAACTATAAACTTATTCAGACACAGGGAGGCGCTCCCTTGTTCCGGCAATACATTAACAGCGACGATCTTTTCAAAATTGTAAGTAACAGGAATCGTATAGAGAGTTTGTTTATCCGGTATCAGAAAAACACTTTGCCTCTGCCGGCACCTGCATTTTCGGCTACAGGCGAAAAAACATTCACCTTCCAAACCGATAGTTCCTGGGTATTTCCTTATAATCCGGGGCAAAATTATAATTTCCAGACAGAGGGGCTTTATTTTATTCAACCCGACAGTTCAAAAGAGGAAGGACTGTACCTAATGCATTTTGGAAAGTATTTTCCAAAGATAAAAACTCCGGAGGCCATGATAGAGCCGCTCGAGTACATAACTACCACCACCGAATTTCGGAAACTTAAAGCCGAACCTAATAAAAAACTAGCCGTTGACAATTACTGGCTGAAGTTAGGCGGAAACCCGGATGTGAGCCGCGAATTGATTCGTGTTTTCTACACCCGCATGTATTTTGCCAATTATTATTTTACAAGTTTCAAAGAAGGCTGGAAAACCGACAGGGGAATGATTTACATTATTTTTGGTCAGCCAAACTATATTACAAAAACGGCGGCTTCCGAAACCTGGGAGTACTATAATACTCAATCGGCTAAAAGCGTTGAATTCGTTTTCGACAAAATACCATCAGTTTATACAGTTAACCATTATGTGCTGCAAAGGAATGAGTATTTAAACGGTTTCTGGCGGCAGGCAGTCGATACATGGCGGAGCGGCAAGGTTTATAGCGCTGAAGAATAGTGGAATACGCCGATTTTTAAATTGACGTAAACTCAAATCCTACATGTTTGTTTAATTAGTATAGTCCAATTGAATTATTATTAATTAAACATTTGAATTATGAGGAAGATACTGCTTTATAGCATTGTAGCTGTAATTTTTGTTGGTGCGTGTGCCAAAGAAAAGGAAACACCTGTTGAGGAAATACCGGAGGGAATTATTCGTACTGATACAAGTCCGATTTATTACACACGAATTGTTAATTTATTGCCTTCGTCGCAGGATGCATCAACCATTTACCCGATACTATTTTCGGATACTGTTCAGAAGAAAATTGTTCTCACCGCTGAATCGGAGGTGTTTATTACCTTTGTGAGCGAACGTGCACTTTATAAAAACACAGTCGGATGGTATTCCTATCCGTTAGGACAGGAACCTAAAAGCGCCAAAGATTTAAACATCCATGTCTTGTTTCCTAACGTGTCCGAAAAAGGTGAGGGTGGAGAATTACTCCAGGGTGATAAGCTTCAGTTAGGGGATACTAAATTCCCAAAAGGAACAGTAATAGGCTTTTTCCTTATTATTAAGGGCTGGAAGGACGGGTATATAAATTACAGTGCTGAAACCTACTATACCGATACTCAGTTAAATGCTAACTCAAATCAGCAGCATGTATTATTTAAGGAAAAGAACGGTGGCAGGATAGTTTTAGGATATGAAGATATGCCTTTTAGCGTCGGCGACTCGGACTTTAACGATATTTTATTTACCATTGCCGATAACAAGGATGGGCTTGAAACTATATATTTTGATTTAAAAAGTATGCCAAAACTTTAGTGGGTAAAAAAAGAGAGGCTAACCCCGAAGACGTTTGAAAGACAACTCTTCGGGGTTTGTTATTAAAATGGAGGTTCGTCAAATCCTTTGCTTCCGCCCAGCGGGAAGTCAGAAGGCAAGGCAGCGGCTTGCTTTTCTTCCTGGTTCATACGCGAACTGAAGGTCATAGCCGGAGCAGCGGCCGAAGGAACAGTTGTTCCAAGCATCAGGGGATCGAAATCCTCCAGATCCACGAACTTGGCAAAATCCTGTTTAAACCTTAACCGCACATCTTCCAGAGCCCCGTTACGATGCTTGGCTATAATAATTTCGGCAATACCCTGTAGTGAGTTACCTTCTTCATCTTCGGTGAAACCATATTTTTCCGGGCGGTGGATGAATAAAACGATATCCGCATCCTGCTCAATCGCACCCGACTCACGCAAGTCGCTCAACTGAGGGCGTTTGTTACCCGATCGGCTTTCAACCGAACGGTTTAACTGAGACAAGGCAATTATTGGAACATTTAATTCCTTTGCAATAACCTTCAAGGAGCGCGAAATATATGATACTTCCTGCTCGCGACTTCCACGGGCATCTATATTACAGGTCATCAGCTGCAGGTAGTCGATGATGATGATATTGATATCATATTGCATTTTCAGGCGGCGACACTTGGATCTAAGCTCGAAGACTGAGATGGCGGGGGTGTCATCTATATAAATTGGAGCTTCAACCAGGCTTTTAATTTTGCGGTCGAGCTGTTCCCATTCATAATTTTCAAGTCTCCCGTTTCTTATCCTGTCGGAAGAAAGTTCGGTTTCTCCAACTATCAAACGATTTACCAGCTGGATGGACGACATTTCGAGTGAGAAAATAGCAACTCCCTGTTTGTGCTCCACAGCCATATTTCGGGTCATGGAGAGAATAAATGCTGTTTTACCCATAGAAGGACGTGCCGCGATAATGATAAGGTCGGAACGCTGCCAGCCTGATGTGATACGGTCGAGTTTGGTATATCCTGAAGGTACACCACTGAGCGAATCGGTTCGTTTACCGGCTTCCTGAATCTGGTGTATGGCTTCTTTGATAAGAACATTGATGGGCTGTGTCTCTTTCTTGATATTCCCTTCGGCAACTTTAAAGAGTTCGGCTTCAGAAAAATCGAGCAAGTCGTCAACGTCAATGGATTCGTCGAAAGCGCGGGTTTGTATTTCGGTTGAGACCCTGATGAGTTCTCTTTGAATATATTTCTGGGCAATAATGCGAGCGTGAAACTCAACATGGGCCGCCGAGGCAACCCGACTGGTAAGCTGAGTAATGTAAAGCGGTCCCCCAACTTCGTCAAGCTTGTCCTGTTTTCTCAGCTCTTCGGTAACCGTAAGAATATCTACAGGTTCTTCTTTCATCGACAAATCAACAATCGCCTGAAATATTTTCTGATGAATATCTTTGTAAAAGCTAATTGGCTTAAGCAGATCGAGAACTGTGATAACAGCATCTTTCTCAATCATAATAGCTCCTAAAACAGCTTCTTCCAGGTCCACTGCCTGGGGAGGGAGCTTTCCTAAATCGAGCTGAACGATATTTGTGCGATTATCAGTGCTAAAGCTTTTCTTTGCCATATAATTTCTTTTTGGGGCATCAAAAATAGAAAAAGAAAGTGGGGCTCCCTTTTTTTTAGAACGTTTCTTATAAACATTTTTAGGCCGTCTGTTAGCAAATTGTTTATAAAAAAATCAGCTCAGGTTTGCTGTTTGGTTTATTGCAGGAAAAGTCCGATATCCTTGCTAATTACCGAAATATAAAGTAAAAACAGGTCGCGAGTAATTAATTTCGATAAAATGATTGAATTACATTAGTTATTGCTATTTTTATTAAAGTATTAAACTAACACAAACTTACCTGCATTCATGAGAATTAAGTTAAATCTTAAGCAACGCATCCTGGTCTATATTCTGGGGGCTGTTTTTAGTATTTTCACTTTATTGATACTGTATATTGGTATAAAAGCCAATAAAATTGAACGGAAAAACGCTCTGCGTGAAGCCTTGCTGCTTTCGCAGGCTAATGGCAATAAGGTGAACGGTATTTTAGAAGACGGCATGGCTGTAACCAGATCGTTAGCTCAAACACTAAGTGCATTTAAGGAAATTCCTGCCGAAAATCGCCGTTCAACAGTAAACAACATGTTGGAAAATATTCTGAAAAATAATCGTAAGATATTGTCCGTTTGGTCGGTTTGGGAACCTAATGCTCTCGATGGGCAGGATGCCAAATATATTAACCGTATGGGAGGAAATGAAAACGGCCGGTTTGGCTCCACGTTTTGCAAAGTAAGTTCCGGTATCCGCCTGGACCCTTCTCCTGAAAAGGAAATAGAAGTTTCAAAGTATTATAGTTATCCCAAAAAGTCGCTACACGAGGAACTGATTTCTCCATACCTTTATAAATACGAAGCCGGCGGACCGGAATATTCCATTGTTACCCTTTCAGTTCCTATAATTGACAACAATACATTTCTTGGAGTTGTGGCAACTGATTTTAATCTGGCCGACATACAGGAATTTATAGCCAATAGCAATGTTAAGTCGATTGTGTATTCGTCGGAAGGTTTGATTGCGGCTCATTTTGATAAGAATAGAATTGGTAAGAATCTGACAGATGCTGATAAAGATATTGCAGGTGAGTTTACCGATAGCTTGAATATAGCAGTTAAAGCCGCAAAAACATCCAGTTTCACAGCTTATTCAGAGATGTTCGGAGCTAAAGTATTAATAAACACCACCCCAATCTCTATTGGACAAACAGGCGTTTCGTGGTCGTACGTAACCATTGTGCCGTTAAAGGAGGCTCTTGCTGAGGCAAGAGATATGCAATGGACAATCTTTGTTCTGGGCCTTCTGGCGTTGGGTGCCGTTGGGTTTTTGGTATTTTTTATTGCACAATCTATAACCAAACCCATTTTGTCGAGTGTTGAATTTGCCACCAGGGTCGCAAACGGAGACTTATCTCAAACGGTTGAAGTAACAACAGACGATGAAATAGGACGGCTTTGCAGTGCTATGAATGATATGGCCGATCATTTGAACAATGTGGTGGTTAATGTTTTAAACGGGTCACGGTCGATTGCCGAATCGAGCCAGCAGATGAATGTTTCGTTGCAGCAGCTTGCTCATTCAGCCACTGTTCAGGCCACATCTGTAGAAGAAATTTCATCGGCTATGGAAGAGATGGTGTCCAATATTCAGCAAAATGCCGACAATGCCAAGCAAACCGAAAAAATTTCCGTGGGAGCTCTTGCCGGAATTAAAAAAACAGGCGAAGCATCGGAGAAAAGTATGCAGTCGGTAAACAGCATTTCCGACAAGATCAGTATTGTGACTGATATTGCTTTCCAGACTAATATTCTTGCGTTGAATGCTGCAGTGGAGGCAGCGAGGGCAGGGGAGAACGGCCGTGGTTTTGCTGTGGTAGCTGCTGAAGTTCGCAAGCTGGCTGAAAGGAGCCGTTTGGCTGCAGAAGAAATTATCGCCATCTCCGACAAAGGTAAATCTCTTACTGAAGTTGCCAGTCATGCTATGAAGAGCCTTTTGCCCGAAATTCAAAAAACTACCGAGTTGGTTCAGGAGATTGCCGTTTCAAGTTCTGAACAGGAGAATGGCGCGGAACAGGTCAATAGTTCGGTTCAGCAGTTAAACGAAATAGCCCAGCAAAACGCAACAGCAGCCGAACAACTTGCTGCCAGTGCCGAGTCGCTGAATATTCAGGCCCGTAATCTGATGGAACTTGTTTCTTTTTTTCGGACTCATAACTAACCTTTGGCCGCTGTTTTTGTTATAGAGGATACGAAATTCAGCCATGAACGACAAAATTTACAGTATCGATCTTAAGCACAAGGAAATGTTGGTTCCATTTGCCTTCAGGAGAATGGAAGACATTGACGCTGTGCAGGGTGGTGTAGCCGATGACCCGCACCGTCATAATTATTATACCATTATTTGGTCGTTTACGGCACGGGGGAAACATATTATCGACTTTAAAGAATACGAAATAACTCCTGATCATATCTTTTTTGTCAGTCCATGGCAGGTACATCAGGTTATAACAGCTCCAAACCCAACAGGAGTTGTTATTCTGTTTACGCCCGAGTTTCTTCAGAAGAACAGCATCAAAGAAGATTTCATCTCAAACCTTCGTCTTTTCAGGGGAAGCGACGAAACACCTCCCTTACCTATCCCCGCCGAAATGAGCAAACAGCTTAAAGGGTTTGCTGAAGGTATGCGGTTGGCTTTCGATTCGGAAGATGAAATGCGTTACGATACAATAGGAGCCTATCTTAAACTCTTTCTGATTACCTGTAACGGTCATTGCTCTCTGCATCCTGAAACCAACCCCCAAAGTCTGGAAGTTGGTCGTAGCCTCATTCGCAGCTTTAAAAACCTGGTTGAGGAGCATTTTAGCGAATGGCACCAGGTTCAGGAATATGCAGGGGAATTAAATGTCAGTCCGAATTATTTAAACGAGGTAATAAAAGCCGGGCTCAACATATCGGCAAAAGATTATATACAACAGCGCGTTACGCTTGAGGCCAAGCGTCTGGTGACTTTTACAAAGAAAAGCGCTAAAGAAATTGGTTTTGAACTTGGTTTTGAAGATCCTTCTCATTTCAGTAAATTCTTTAAAAGTCATACAGGCCTTTCGTTACAGACATTTAAAGAAACCCTTGCCGTGTAACCGGTGTTTTTACCATCACATACCCCGATTTTTCCATTTTCCACCATTTAAGGGTGCTGTAACTTTGTACCATAATTAAAAATAAAAACAATTATGGAAACAATGGTTAAAACTAAATGGTCAATTGATCCCGCACACAGCGAAATTCATTTTAAGGTAAAACATCTTGTAATATCTACGGTTACTGGTAGTTTCGAAAAATTTGAAGGAAGTGTGGAAGCTTCATCCGATGACTTTTCGGATGCCGAAGTTGAATTTTCTGCTGATGTAAACAGTATTAATACAAACCAACCCGATAGAGACGCACATCTTAAATCGCCCGATTTTTTCGATGCAGCCAAATATCCCAATTTAACATTCAAGTCGACAAATTTTAAAAAAGTTGGGGACAGTAAATTTGAAATGACTGGCGATCTTACCATCAGGGGAACCACGCGCCAGGTGACGTTTGATGCTGAATTTGGCGGAACCGTTAAAGATCCATGGGGCAACATCAAAGCTGGTTTCGAAATCAACGGTAAAATAAACAGGAAGGAATTTGGTCTCACCTGGAGCGCCCTCACCGAAACCGGTAACATGGTTGTGGCCGACGAAATTAAAATTCACGTTAATGTTGAACTGGTTAAAAGCTGATAATGCAGCGTGAGTTTAACAAGGATAAATAACAAATTTTAAATAAAAAAAATAAGGTTAAAGAGAGTCTTATCCACGTGTACTAAGGTTAAAATGCATATAGAAATAAGGTTTATAAAGAAGCCTTATTTTCAATCTTTTTTAACTTAAAAATCAAAGTGCTCTTATACGGCTTTAGCCTTATTAATCCGCCTCTTCTGAGGTTTTGAATAACATGTGAGAGTCCCGAAAAGGAGATCAGAGGATATCCTTTCGGGATTCTCCCGAAATAACAGCAATTTTATGAAATCAATTATCCATAAAGCAGATTCAAGAGGTCATGCCAATTATGGCTGGCTCAACACACATTATACATTCAGTTTTGCGAATTATTACGATCCCAACCGCATCCATTTTGGAACGCTCAGGGTTTTGAACGACGATTATATTGAAGGTGGTTATGGTTTCGACCGGCATCCTCATGATAATATGGAGATTATAACCATTATGCTGGAAGGCGAACTGCGTCATGCCGACAGCATGGGAAATTCTTTTGTGCTGCACCAGAATGAGATTCAAACCATGTCGGCTGGTACCGGGATTTTTCACTCGGAGCACAATAATGACAGCACAAAACCTGCAAAACTCTTGCAGATATGGGTTTTTCCGCGCAAGCGAAATATTCAGCCTCAATATGGGTTAGCTGGTTTTTCGCCCGAAGAAAGAAAAAACAAGTGGCATCTGCTGGTATCACCATCAACGCCAGGGACAGCAATTATCAATCAGGATGCATATTTCTCAATGGCAACCATGGACGAAAATCTGGAGCTGAACTATAAACTGTACGATGCAAGTAACGGGGTTTACGTTTTTGTTATTGATGGTGCAATTGATGCCAACAATCTTCATCTCGACACCCGCGATGGTGCAGGTATAACCGATACTACATCCATTTCATTCAAAGCATCGAAAAAGTCGGAAGTTCTGGTAATGGAAGTTCCGATGAAATAAGCTTTTAAGTTTATCTTTACTACGCAACACAAATAAATAGCCAACAAAATAGCTCATAAAACTATTGTTTAATCCGATTATTAACTAAATTGGCCTGAACATTCAATCTACAGGCTAATGCAGGAACAGAATAAGGAAACTTTTCAGCGAAAGCTGAATTTATTCGATTCTTCGGCAATGGTAATCGGATCCATGATCGGATCGGGTATCTTTATTGTAAGCGCCTCCATGGCACGCGAGGTAGGCGCTCCGGGCTGGTTACTGGTGGCATGGGCCGCAACCGGTATCATGACCATCATGGCGGCAATGAGTTTTGGCGAAATGGCTTCCATGTTTCCTCAGGCGGGAGGTCTGTATGTTTACCTGCGCGAAGCCTATGGGCCTTTAGTTAGCTTTCTTTACGGATGGACTCACCTGCTGGTAATTCAGGGAGGAACTATAGCTGCAGTGGCAATAGCTTTCTCGAAGTTTCTGGGAGTAATTCTGCCTTCGGTTTCCACTTACAACCTCTTTTTGCACGTCGGGGTTTTTGAAATAGATTTTGTTGAGTTAGTAGCTATTTTATCCATCATAATGATTACATGGATAAACAGCAAGGGCATTGAAGAAGGCAAGATTGTGCAGAATGTATTTACAGTGCTGAAAATAGCCATCCTTCTGTTTATTATTATCATAGGTTTATGGTTTGCGGCAGGTACCGAATCCTTCAACTTTAACGGGAACGCTTTTACTCGTAACTCCCCTGCCGATTTTGGTATTCCGGGACTTGTTGCTACGCCTTTGCTTGCCGCTTTGGCAATTTCCATGGTTGGCTCTTTGTTTTCGTCCGACGCCTGGTACAACATCACCTTTGCATCCAGCGAGGTTGTTAATCCCCGGAAAACCATACCCAGAAGCATGATTATCGGTACGTTAACAGTTGCAATTCTATATTTTCTTGTTAATTATACATATCTCAGGATACTGCCATTCAAAGGTAGTCCCGAGGATTTATCCGTTTTGGGACGGGGGATACAGTTCGCTGAGGAACAACGCGTAGCTACAGCGGCCATGTACCAGGTTTTGGGACGTGCTGCCGAAACTCTTATGGCAGTGGTGCTGGTTGTATCAACCTTTGGCTGCAATAATGGATTGATTTTATCAGGAGCCCGTGTTTATTATGCCATGGCTAAAGATAATCTTTTCTTTAAGCCGGCAGGCTACCTGAATTCCAAAGGAGTTCCGGGAATTGGCCTTACAATTCAGGCCATCTGGTGTTCATTGCTTTGTTTATCGGGTACCTATAATCAGCTTTTGGAATATGTTGTTTTCGCTGTTTTGCTGTTTAATATCCTGCTCATTACAGCCTTATTTGTTTTTCGTATTAAGATGCCAAATGCCGAACGACCTTATAAAGCCTTGGGTTATCCGGTGATTCCTGTATTGTATATAGTTTTATGTGCTTTTATTATGGTGGTTTTGCTTATTTACAAGCCCGAGTATACCTGGAGAGGATTATTTGTGGCGATTACCGGAATACCGGTTTATTTTATTTGGCGAAAACGGCAAAACAAATAAGAAAGTTGTATAAAACAAAAAAGCTCAGATATTTATCTGAGCTTTTTTTGTGGTACCAGCTGGAATTGAACCAGCGACACACGGATTTTCAGTCCGTTGCTCTACCAACTGAGCTATGGTACCGAGCTTTTTGTTAATTGCGGTGCAAAACTAACCAAAAATTTCAATTTAAAAAACATCTCCAAAAAATTATTTGGAAATTATTTTACATCCGGCTTTGAAGTCGCTGATTGTGTTTTGGATGCATCCATAATTTTTTTTAATTTTTTTACGGCAATGCTTAAAAATGAAAAATAACATAATAAGCATAATGTTGTTACTTTTGCAAGTTCACACAATATTCTATGGATTTTCAGTTTCACACCTTGCCTAATGGTATTCGTTTAATACATCTCGAGTCGTCGTCGAAAGTTGCTCATTGCGGATTATTTGTTAATACCGGATCGCGTGACGAATGGCAGGATGAACACGGAATTGCTCATCTCATAGAGCATCTGATTTTTAAGGGAACCAAAAAACGAAAGGCATTTCATATTCTCAGCCGCATGGAAGATGTGGGTGGCGAAGTAAATGCTTATACTACAAAGGAGGAGACCTGTATTCATGCCTCATTTTTGAAAGAATACTATGACAGGTTTCTCGAGCTTTTGTCGGATATTGTTTTCAATTCAACATTTCCCGAGAAAGCTATTGAAACAGAAAAGGAAGTTGTGCTCGATGAGATTAATTCTTATAAAGATTCTCCTTCGGAGCAGATTTATGACGATTTTGAAGATCAGGTTTTTATGAATCACCCATTGGGAAGGAGTATCCTGGGCAGTCGCGAATGTCTTCCTAAGCTAACCCGTAATCAGCTTTTCGGTTTTATTACAACGCGCTACAATACCAATCAGATGGTGTTGGCCTCAGTCGGGAGTATTTCTTTTCCAAAACTCATAAAGTTATTCGAGAAAAATTTCAGGGAAATGCCCACCAGATTAAGGGATTTCGAGCGCAAGCCTTTTGATGGTTACAAGCCATTGCAAAAGGAAGTTGAAATGAATACCAACCAGGTGCACATTGTGTTTGGGAATCTTGCCTATAATCTTAACGATGAGCGGCGCATGATCCTGCACCTTTTAACCAATATTCTTGCTGGTCCGGGAATGATATCGCGCCTCAATCTTGCCTTGCGCGAAAAACACGGATATTCTTATAATGTGGAGTCCAACTATTCTCCCTATACCGACTCGGGAATATTCTCGGTTTATTTCAGTACAGATAAAGAATATGTAAAACGCTGCATCAGTTTAATGATGAAAGAGTTTGAAGTTATGAAGGAAATCCGGATGGGAGACATTCAGCTTAAAAAAGCCAAACAGCAGATAATAGGTCAGTTGGCTATATCAGTGGAAAATCTTGAAAACCAGATGCTGTCTCTGGGTAAAAGCTACCTGGTTTATGGAAAGGTGGATAGCATGGAAACCATTTATAAAAAAATCGAAAGCATTACATCAGCCCAATTACGCGATGTAGCTAATGAAATATTGGATAAGGATAAACTCTCATCGCTGATTTTTAAATAGAAACCCGTGATTTCAAATTCAAAACTCGAAGATTATATATACAGCGTTATAGATCCGGAAGATTCTTTGCTTTATGAGCTGAACCGCGAAACGCATCTTAAGCTTGTTCATCCCCGCATGGTCACAGGTCGTTGGCAGGGACAAATGCTTCAGATGATCAGTCGTATGATTCAACCCAGGTCTGTTCTCGAAATCGGAACTTTTACCGGCTACAGTGCATTGTGTTTTGCAAGAGGTCTGGCTCCCGACGGACATATTCATACCATTGAGGTAAATGATGAAATTATTGATATTCCTCTTAAATATTTCAAAAAAGCTGGTCTTTCCGACAAAATAACCCTTTATGCAGGGGATGCTCTCGAAATTATTCCAACGCTCAACCTTACATTCGACATGGTATTTATCGATGGCGAAAAAAGTCAGTATATTCAATATTATGATGCTGTTTTCGATAAGGTGGAACCGGGAGGGTTTATTTTGGCCGACAATATTCTCTGGAGTGGAAAAGTGGTTCAAAAGGTTGAAAAGGGCGATTATTTTACGCAGGGAATTCTTGAATTCAATGAATATCTGAAAAAGGACCAACGGGTGGAGAAAACCATTCTACCTTTACGCGACGGGACCATGCTGATAAGGAAAAAGTAATTTTAATGGCTTATTAAAATCTAAACTTCATTTTACTTACGACTCCCGATTGCTATCGGGACAACTCAATACCTGTTACTTATATTTCCGAAATTCATTTTGCTTACGACTTACGACTAATTACTTACTACTTATATTGTAGTATTGTGTTCAAAAGTTTGTTTAATTTGTTAAACTTTTTTAAAGTCCTGTTGTTTTGGATTATAATTTTGAAAACTTAATATATGGCCGTTTATTCAATCAAGGATCTTGAAAAATTATCGGGGATACAAGCCCATACCATTCGAATATGGGAAAAAAGGTATCAGTTGGTTCGTCCAAAAAGAACCGATACCAATATCCGGGTGTATTCCGACGAAGATTTGAAACGATTGTTGAATGTTGCTATTTTAAACAGCAATGGCCTCAAAATATCCAAAATTTCCCGCTTGTCGGATGCCGAAATAAAAGACAAAATTCTTCAGCTTACTGAAGAAGAAGGAAAAATTGAGAACCAGATTGATGCACTTGTGTTTTCGATGATTGACCTGAATGAGCATAAGTTTGAGAAACAGCTTGCACGACTGGTAATGCAGATTGGTTTTGACGAAACCATAACAAAAGTTATCTATCCCTTCCTTCATAAAGTTGGAATTTTATGGCAAACCGGTAATATAAATCCTGCGCAGGAACATTTTATTTCTAATCTTATCAGGCAGAAACTTTTTGTTGCAATCGATTCGGTTCTTTCGGACGATGCACCGGATAAAAAACATTTTATTTTGTTTTTACCCGAAGGCGAACTTCATGATATCGGATTGTTGTATTTTGCATACCTGATCAAAAAGAGCGGGCATCATATCATTTATCTTGGTCAGGCGGTTCCCTTCAACGACTTGATAGAAGTTAACAAAGTTCATCCTTCACAGTATTTTCTTGTTGCGTTAACAACCTCCGTTTCGCCAAACGAATTGCTGGATTATATTAAAAAACTCTCATCCACCTTTAAAGATCAGCACATCTTTATACTAACAAGTCAAATTGAGGATTCTCAGGTTAAAAATCTTGGGAATGTTACCAGAATCGAAAGTCACCAGTCCTTTGTTGATTTTCTAAAAACTTTAGGTCACCAATAAATAATTCCTTAACTTGTAGTTGAGCAATGTTTTAGTCAGGGGTAAGTTTTTCTACCCCCGGTTTCTGTTGATTTATTGGTCTCTATTGGTCTTGTGGCTTTTTTGTCTTAACCATTTATCTGTCTTAATTGTTTTTTGTTTAACCGCTTTGATTAAACAGCCTTCTTAAATAATAAAAAAGGATCTTAAGGTCTGAAAATCAGAAAGTTATTTATTGTTAAATGTTTAACAAACAAACTACATAATTGAACAATAAAAAAATTGAAATAATTTATACAAGACCTGATAAATACATGCTAAATAATTTATATTCATATAAATAACTGTCTGATGTTATTTAGAAATAGTCTTAATAAAGCAGTATTTTAATAAAGTGGATTTGGAGTGTGTGTAATTAATGTTTAAGTTTGTTAAACAAAAATTAAAATAATTCAACCATGACAGCAATCGAATTCAACCACCAATTAGTTAGTCTTGAAGACAAACTATCGCGTTTTGCCATGACATTAACGGCAAACAAGGAAGACGCAAAAGATTTATTGCAGGAAACTCTGCTTAAAGCATTGGCATATCGGGAACAATTCGTACAATATACCAATCTGAAAGCGTGGACCTACACGATTATGAAAAATACATTCATAAACAATTACCGCCGCAACATGCGTCAGAATACAACTTTTGACAATACAAAGGATTTGTACTTTCTTAACCAGAACAGCGACAGTATGAATACTACACCCGAAGGTTCATTTGCTGAAAAGGAAATTAAAAAAGTTATTGAATCACTCGACGACGATTTCAAGATTCCTTTCAAAATGCATACTGAAGGTTATAAATACAAGGAGATAGCTAAAAAGCTGGATCTTAAAATTGGAACCGTGAAGAGCCGGATTTTCTTTACAAGAAAAAAACTGATGGATATTTTAAGTGATTACCAATAGAAAACAAAATGAAGAACGATAATTAAAAAAGGTGTCCTGATCAATCAAGACACCTTTTTTATTTTTTTACTCTAACTTCAGCTCTAACCTCTTTTTTTACCTGTCACAATTACACTTTCAGTTTGATAATATCCGTTTCCGTTTGAAATCGTTCCCGAGTTAATAGGAGTTATCGAAATCACGTCATAACCTTTTGCGTCAAAGTCATTACAAACATTGTCTATTTCGTGCGACAGGTCGTCTGAATCCACCAGGTACTCTTCCGCTGATTCTTTATTGGTCCAATAAGTGGAACGTGTGTGTATGCTTACTGATTTGTACATATTTAGTGTAATTAAAGTTTTGTTTGAATAGCCCTGTTAATGTCAATCAAAATATCATCTTCGTGCGATTCGTTCTCTTCCTTAACAGTTAAAAATAAATTGAAGTGATCAGTTTTCAGAAGTCTCATAAGTTGAAATTCGGGAATGGCCTCGACAAGTTGAACAAAAAGTTCGTTGTCCGATTTTTTTTCGTAGCCACCAATACCTTCGTAACGGATAAGGCTAAGAATAATATGTTCATCCAGTTGAAGAATCTGTTTTGTTAAACGTTCTGCAAGAAAATCCCTAACCTTACTTTTACTTAAGCTTATTTCTTTCATAGTTTATTGGTTCAGTTATTTTTTAGAAAGTTAAGATATTAAAAAAAAAGCAATAAAGCAACATTGTCCTTACTCTACAATCTTTGAAATTTTATCCGCCCAGGCCTTATCCATTTTTATAAGCCGGTTCTTTTTAAGGTTTTCTCTTACTATTTTTCTGAGGACTTTATTTTCAGAGGCTGCGATTTTTTCGAAAAGCAGTTTACCTTTTTCAGGACTGGCAACAATTGCCACACTCCAGCAATAGCAAAGGGCCTGCACTAATGTTTTGAATGATTCACTCCCAGGTTCTGGATTGCTGGTCAACCGGTCGGTAATCGTTTTTAACGATTTGAGCGTGAAATCTTTTATTTCTTCCGATTTCAGATTGGCGGGTTCACACAATCCTGCAGCAACTGCTCTTTGCTCATAATTTGTTCCCTTATCCCAGCCATTTATAGTTTGAATTAGTTTAGAGATATCGCTTTTGCCGATATGCTGGAGTGCCATAGCTACCGATTCTCTGATACGCCAACGCGAGTCGGAGGCATATTCTCTCAATTTTGCCATGAGTGAATCATTTCCTTCCAGAATAAACTTTCCCAGGGCAGATACTGCGCAGCACTGAACAAATTCTTCGGGAACATTCACCGGTAGTTCCTCATATTTTTTATGAAGAAGTTTGGCAACTGTATCGTATTCCGACACCTCAATAAAAGCATACAAAAGCTCAAGATTAGATCGGGGACCCGGCAGGCAGGAATTTGCAAGAAGATATTGCTCCTGGTTTGCCTCTTTCGATAAAGCTTTTTGATATTCAGTAATTTTTTGCATAAACAAATTTAAATTATTAACAGATAAAACTTTGATTTTACAGCAAATATTAGCCTTTCTGACTTTAGGTTACGCTTAACACTTTATATTTGCATGTCTAAAAAAATATGGGATGTTACAGGTTGGAAATACGCTGGTGAGTCTGGATTTAATTGAAAAACAATTTGTTTGTAATCTTTCGCGTTGCAAGGGGGCGTGCTGTGTTCACGGAGATTCCGGGGCTCCGCTCGAAGAAGAAGAGCTTAAGGAAATCGAAGAGGCTTACCCTGCCGTTAAGCCTTATTTGCGCGATGTGAGTGTTAAGATTATCGAAGAGAAAGGCAAATGGCTCGTTGACAGCGATGGTGATAAAGTTACCACCCTGGTTGAAGGAAAAGAGTGTGTTTTTGTTGTTTTTGAAAAGGGGGTAGCTACCTGTGCCATTGAAAAAGCTTATAATGATGGTAAAATAAAGTTCAGGAAACCGGTCTCCTGTCATTTGTATCCGGTAAGGTTAACCGTTTATTCCAGTTATATAGCAGTAAATTACCACGATTGGGATATTTGTAAACCTGCTGTAAAACAAGGTTCAAAACTTGGCGTGCCCTTATTTGTTTTTTTAAAAGAAGCACTTATTCGTAAATTTGGAAGCGAATGGTACGGCGAGCTCGAACTCTCGGCTCGTGAATATTTAAAATATAAACAAAACACCTGAGGTATGATTCAAAAATACATCGAAGAGAATAAAAGTCGCTTTCTGGAAGAGCTTTTTGAGTTATTGCGTATTCCTTCCATTAGCGCTATGGCCGATCACAAGGGCGATATGTATAAGGCAGCAGAGTTCATTAAATCAAAACTAATGGCTGCAGGGGCAGATAAGGCCGAAGTTATGGAAACCGAAGGCCATCCCGTTGTAGTTGGCCGGAAAATAATTGATCCGTCTTTACCTACGGTTATGGTCTATGGACATTACGATGTTCAGCCGGTTGACCCCTTAAATTTGTGGACAACTCCTCCGTTTTCGCCCGAAATCAGAGACGAAAAGATCTATGCCCGCGGAGCCAACGATAATAAGGGACAACTTTACATGCACGTGAAGGCTTTTGAGTTAATGAGCCGCACCAACTCACTTCCCTGCAATATTAAGTTTCTCATTGAAGGCGAAGAAGAAGTGGGTTCTGTTCACCTGAAAAAATTCTGTATCGAAAATAAGGAGTTACTCATATGTGATGTGATTCTGGTGTCGGATACTACCATGATTGCAAAGGATATTCCTTCGATAACTGTTGGATTACGAGGTTTGGCTTATCTTGAGGTTGAAGTCACAGGAGCCAGCCGCGACCTTCATTCCGGGCTTTTTGGAGGTGCAGTTGCAAATCCGATTAATGTGCTCGCCGAGATGATTACTAAACTTAAAAACGAAAAGCAGGAGATTAATATCTCTGGTTTTTACGATGACGTTATTGAGATAAGTCGCGAAGAGAGAGCTGAGATGGCAAAAGCTCCCTTTAATCTTAACGACTATAAAAAAGCACTTGAAATTGAGGAGGTCATGGGAGAGGAGGGATACTCTACCATTGAACGTACCGGCATCCGTCCAACGCTCGATGCCTGCGGAATCTGGGGCGGCTATACCGGCGAAGGCGCCAAAACGGTATTGCCATCAAAAGCTTATGCAAAAATTTCGATGCGGTTGGTTCCAAATCAGTCACCCGATAAAATTGCTTCCCTTTTCGAATTGCATTTTAAGCAATTGGCACCTGCAGGAGTTAAGGTGAAAGTAACCAATCTGCATGGAGGACGGCCTTATGTTTCACCTACCGATACACTTGCCTATAAAGCTGCTGAAAATGCATTTATGGAGACATTTGGTAAAAGGCCGGTACCATTTCGCAGCGGAGGAAGTATTCCGGTTATTGCCGACTTTGAAGAAGTGCTGGACGTAAAATCGATTCTGATGGGATTTGGTCTTGAATCGGATGCAATACATTCACCTGACGAAAGTTTTTCAGTAGATTTATTTTATAAAGGAATTGAAACTATACCTTATTTTTTTAAAAATTTTGCAGTTAAATAACTCTTACTAAGCAAGTGTTATGAGCGGCGGAGGCATTATGTCTCCGCCGTTTTGTTTGATTAAGATGGCTTTGCCCGCAGAATTCCCCGGCCAATTCTTTAAAGTATTCATCAATCAGCCAATTTTCGTCTCCTGGCTAAAAAAAGCAAATTATTTTACCATTGGGATGGTTTTTTGGGGGGCTCCCTCGAAAAAAGTCGTTTCAATGAAATTTTTAATAATATTTCATTTTTTATCATTTACGGCTTTAAAAATTGATAAATATGTATTTATATGGCTTATTTTATTTAAAAATTAAAAATATGAATAAGTGTTCATATTTTTAAAAATTGGCATAAATGACATTTTTTTAAATAAAAAATCAGAATTTATCGGTTAAAAATGAATTTAAATAAAAAAATATTTAAAAAACCCCCTAAAAAAGTTTCACCAAATTAAAAATTGTATATTTTTGTCATCAAATGAATCTATTTAACATTTTATAAAATATTCAACATGGCAACATTACGTTTTAAAGCATTAGAACAGGTTTTTTCCAGGACCCCGGTAGAAGTGGAAACTCCAAAACAAAAAGCTTCTGAGTTTTTTGGCAAGTTGGTTTTTGACCGTCCAAAAATGCAGAAATATCTTTCGAAAGAAGCTTATCAGGCAGTTGTTGGAGCTATTGATAAGGGCACCCGTATCGACCGCAAGGTAGCCGATCAGGTTGCTGCCGGTATGAAGGCATGGGCTATGGAAATGGGAGTTACTCACTATACTCACTGGTTCCAACCCCTAACTGGTGGTACTGCCGAGAAACACGATGCTTTTATTGAACCATCTGACAATGGCGGAGTAGTTGAAAATTTTTCCGGTAAATTACTTGTACAGCAGGAACCTGATGCATCGAGCTTCCCAAGTGGTGGAATTCGTTCAACTTTCGAAGCACGCGGATATACCGCATGGGACCCTTCTTCTCCTGCATTTATTCTCGATGATACACTTTGTATTCCTACAATATTTATATCGTATACAGGTGAGCCACTCGACTATAAAGCTCCTCTTTTAAAGGCTTTAAATGCGCTCGATAAAGCTGCTGTTGATGTTTGTCAGTTTTTTGATAAAGACGTTACCAAAGTTATTGCTACTTTAGGTTGGGAACAGGAATATTTTCTTGTTGACGAAGCTCTTTACCGTGCCCGTCCCGATTTAGCCCTTACCGAAAGAACCCTGATGGGACACGATTCTGCAAAGAACCAGCAGTTGGAAGACCAGTATTTTGGATCAATTCCTCCACGTGTTCAGGCTTTCATGCGCGAACTTGAATATGAAGCATGGAAATTGGGAATTCCTGTACATACCCGTCATAATGAAGTAGCTCCTAACCAGTACGAATTGGCTCCTGTGTTCGAAGAATGTAACCTGGCTGTTGACCACAATGCATTAATTATGACCTTGATGCAGAATATTGCCCGTCGTCATAATTTTGTTTGTCTGTTACACGAAAAACCTTTTGCAGGTGTGAACGGTTCAGGTAAGCACAACAACTGGTCGATGGCTACCGATACAGGCGTTAACCTCCTGTCTCCCGGTAAAAATCCAAAGAGCAACCTCCAGTTCCTTACTTTTGTTGTGAATAGCATTATGGCAGTTAATCGCCACGACGATATTCTGAAAGCAAGTATTGCCCACGCCGGAAATGCTCACCGCTTAGGTGCCAACGAAGCTCCTCCTGCTATTATTTCAACATTCCTCGGAACTTCTATTTCCAGAATGTTAGACCAGTTGGAAGAAAAGGTTTCGGAAAGCAAAATGACTCCGGATGAAAAAACAGAAATTAAACTTGATGTTGGACGTATCCCTGAAATTCTTCTCGATAACACCGACCGTAACCGTACTTCGCCTTTTGCCTTCACCGGTAACCGTTTTGAGTTCCGCGCTGTTGGTTCATCGGCAAACTGCGCTGCCGGTATGATTGTACTCAACGCTGCTATGGCGGAACAGCTTACCATCTTCAAGAAAGATGTTGATGCTATTATCGACAAAGGTGTGAAGAAAGACGAAGCTATTTTCCAGGTTCTTAGAAAATACATCAAAGAATCCAAGAGAATTCGTTTCGATGGTAACAACTATAGCGACGAATGGAAAGCAGAAGCCAAGAAAAGAGGATTGAACGATGAAGCCAATGTACCTCTCATCTACGATTCATATCTCACTGACAAGGCTGTTAAGTTGTTCAAATCAACAGGTGTTCTTACTGATAAGGAATTACATGCCCGTACCGAAATCTATTGGGAAACTTATACCAAAAAGATTCAGATTGAAGCCCGCGTGTTAGGAGATTTAGCTCTGAACCACATTGTTCCTGTAGCTGTTGAATATCAGTCGTCGCTTGTGAAGAATGTTCAGGGGCTGAAAGAATTGTTCTCGGCAGCCGAGTTCAAAGATCTCGCTTCGGCACGTCTTGAGTTGATCAAGGAAGTTTCGAACCATATTTCGACAATCAAGGCTAAAGTGAAAGCTATGGTTGATGCCCGTAAGGTTGCCAATAAAATTGAAGATGCACGCGAAAAGGCGCTTGCGTATTCAAACACAGTATTCCCTTACCTTGCCGACATTCGTTACCACATTGACAAACTCGAATTAATTGTTGATAACGAAATGTGGACACTTCCAAAATACCGTGAATTGTTGTTCATACGATAATACCGATAATTAGTATTCCAGAAAAAGGGACGCCAAAAGCGTCCCTTTTTAATTATCAGACATTTACCTTTTTCTTGCCGTATTTTATTTTGATGCCGATCTGAACCATCCCAATCATCAAAGCTATCAGGTTACATACAATAATCGGGTTCGAAACAATAAACCAGCCATATATTTCCCATAAGGTGCAGTTGATGATGTAGACGATGAGCATGGACATGGATATATCGTCAACACGTTTGGTTTTGTACGATTTATATGTTTGGGGAAGCATGAGGATAGTGCCGAAAAAAGCTGCGGCATAGCCAATAATATCAACCAGTATTGCGTGCATTACATTCAAATTTGCCGTCAAAAGTAGTATTAAATTCCAATTAAATTCAACTAACTCCGGTTTCGTATGTTATAGTTCTGATTGAAGAATTTTGAAGATTTTTAAATTGATAGTAGCTTTACTGAAAACTGACCTGGCATAATATGAATCTGCTAAAACTTTTAAAAGATCAGCTTGGCAAACCTTATCAGGATCTTGAATATTTGCTGAATTGCTTTCAGGAGGTACTTTCCGACCTTGGCGAAAATAACCTGGCGCGGTCCATTCCGTGGCTCAACGAAGGTGCCGGTGCTCCTGATGTTAACATGGTAAAGCAGTTGCAGGTATATTCCATATGTTACCAGTTGCTCAACATTGTTGAGGTTAACGGTGCAGTTCAAAATCGCCGGAAGTTAGAATCGAACGGCTTGGCAAGTGTAAACGGGTTATGGGCCAATAATCTTGAGATCTTAAAAAAAGCCGGGTTTACCGAAAATGAAATTCTGTGTAACCTCGCCAATATTCAGGCTGAACCTGTTCTTACAGCCCATCCTACTGAAGCCAAGAGACCTGAGGTGTTGGAACAGTACCGCAAGCTTTATCTGCTAATAGTGAAGCGCGAAAATTCCATGTACACGCCTGTTGAACAGGAAGAAATCAGGAATGAAGTAAAACTTATACTCCATAAACTCTGGCTTATCGGGGAAATATTTATCGAGAAACCCGATATTCATTCCGAGCTGGATAATATTCTGCATTATTTGAAAAATGTTTTTCCAGAAGCTATTCCAATACTCGACCGCAGGCTGATGCAGGCATGGCAGGCAGTCGGCTTTGATCCGGCCGGAATTAATTCAACAAATTATCTGCCCCGTATTTCTTTCGGGAACTGGGTTGGTGGCGATCGCGACGGGCATCCTTTAATTACCGCCGATATCACCCGCGAAACACTCACGGTTATGCGCATGAGTGCCTTTGAGCTCATCAAGGGGAAACTCATGACTCTTTCGCGAAACCTCAGTTTTTATATACCTCAGGAGAAGCTCTCGGAGGAACTGCAATCGAGGATCTTGAAATATTCACCTTACGCCGGTACCCGGCTGTGGAAAATTCAAAAATTGTATAGCAAAGAGGCTTTCAGAATTTACGTAAACCTGCTGATTTGCCGCTTACCTGTTGATTTCACCCAGGATAAAGTAATAAATCTTGAAGAGCATGAAGGAAGCTACAGGCATTCGGGCGAATTAATCGACGACTTGATTGTTCTTCAGGAAGAGCTCATCAATTATGGAGCCTCAAAAGTAGCCTGGAACGATTTACGCGATCTTATCCGGCTTGTTCAGAGCTTTGGTTTTCATCTGGCAAAGCTGGATATCAGGCAGAACAGTCATTACCACGACATGGCCATGGATCAGCTGTTGGCTGCAGCCGGAATTGAAATTCAATATTCATCTCTATCGTTTGAAGAGAGGAAACGTTTTCTTCTGGAGGAAATAAAGTCGCCCAGACCTTTTACAAACAGTTTCAAAGAACTGCCCGACGAGGCGCTCTCTGTAATAAAAACTTATCAGGTTCTGAAGGAACATGTGGAACGATATACTTCAACTTCGCTGGGAAACATTATAATCAGCATGACCCGCGATGTTACCGATCTTTTGTTGCCTTACATATTTGCCAGGGAAGTCGGACTTCTCGAAACGAAGAACAAGAACCACCTGATGCCGCTTCATGTTGTGCCTCTTTTCGAAACCATAGGTGATCTTGAACATAGTGAAAAAGTGATGGATGAGTATCTGGCATTGCCGATTGTACTGAATTCACTGGAGCTTCAGCAACAGAACAGGCGCCGGAACTGGCTACGGCAGGATATCATGATCGGTTACAGCGACAGCAATAAGGATGGTGGAATTCTGGCGAGTGCCTGGAACCTTTATCTGGCCCAGGAGAAACTTTGTACCCTGGCTGCCCGTCACAATTTGAAACTGCGGTTCTTTCATGGCAAAGGAGGTACAATCAGCCGTGGTGCCGGCCCCATGCACTGGTTTCTGAAAACGTTGCCCGAGGGCAGTCTTTCGGGGCATATACGTTTAACAGAACAGGGCGAAATTATTGAGAAGAAGTATGCCAATCTTTTGAATGCTGCCTACAACCTGGAGTTGCTTGTATCGGGAACCTTGTCGAATACCATGTTGCACTCTGCCCTAAAGGAACCACAACCCCATGAAGGAAGTGACATTCTTGGTTTCCTTTCGGAAAGAAGCGTGGCATATTATCAGGAACTCACGCATCATGCCGATTTTATGGAATTCTTTGCGCAGGCTACACCCATTGATGCTATCGAATCAAGTAAAATAGGCAGTCGACCCAGTCGCCGCACAGGTCAGAGAACACTCCAGGATCTGCGTGCCATTCCCTGGGTTTTCAGCTGGAGTCAGACCCGCTTCAATATTACCGGATGGTATGGTACGGGCAGTGCGCTGGAAGAGCTTCAGCAAAAATATCCCGAAAAATTCGACCGGTTAAAAGCCATGGTGAAATACGACCATGTGATCCGGTATATTTTTACAAACATCGACACCAGCCTTGCTGCAACCGATGAGAAGATTATGAGCATGTATGCCTCGCTGGTTGAAAATGAGGAGTGCCGCAACAATGTTTTCGGCCTTATCAACTCCGAACTGCAAAAACTGCGGCGGATGATGTCAATCCTCATACAGCGCCCTATGGAGGAGCGGCGTAAAAATCATTACTATTCCACCATGCTGCGGGCTGAGCCACTGGAAAAGCTGCATCAGTATCAGATTCTGCTTCTCAGGCAATGGCGAAAGCAGAAATCGGAAGGGAATGCCAATGAAGCCGAAGCTACCCTGGTTGAGCTTTTAAAAAGCATTAATGCAATTGCCAATGCCATTGGGAATACGGGTTGAACGGTTTGTGGTGCGGGCTTACCCCTAACCCCCTGAATGGGAGCTATAACAACCAGTAAGTCTATTTAGCTGAATCTGGATTTCTGTATTGGCTGTGGACTGAGGACCGTGGACTGTCGACTTAATAAGTTAATACTAGATACTCAATACTATATTTTTACATGGAACAAATCTTAAATTACTTTCCAAAGGCCGAGAAGTGGTCGCAGGTAACAGAGAAATACCTGAACAAGATACTTACGGAATATGAAGTGCCGAAAGAAAAAATATTGTATGCAGCATGCATCTGTCCGGATGAGCTAAATTACCCGGCGACCAATTTCAACGGGCATTTCGAAAAGGCATTTTGTCTGGGCGGTCTGGCGGGAATTCCTTATACAGGGAAAACAGGTATGGCAGCTTATGCAAGTCATATACCTGCCGACGGCGCTTCGTTTATTT
The DNA here is from genome assembly GCA_021779665.1 of Bacteroidota bacterium. Taxonomy (GTDB): domain Bacteria; phylum Bacteroidota; class Bacteroidia; order Bacteroidales; family JAAUTT01; genus JAAUTT01. The sequence goes on from JAJYAG010000080.1 coordinate 28,340, forward strand.
ATTTCGGGCCACATGTTGGCATCAGCAGCGACGGCAGTATTGGCCATGTGATACGTGAGCACCAGCACGATCATACTTTCACATGCGGTTCTCTTATCTCGGTACTTGACCGGATGCGCCGTGATCATGTTTTCGACTGGTCGGTAAATAACTTTGAGGATTTGCAGGCCCGTGTTATAGAGAAACTTTTGCATAATCATAAGGACCGTATTTTTAATGCCGATACTGATGTAATGGAGGCGCTGAAGATCCTTTATAATGTAAGCGAATGCCTGTTGCGTCAGTTTATTTCCGAAAACAAAACTGCTTTTGCTAGCCCTCATATTTTCTTATTGGGAGGTGTGGTGATTAATACCGACGGAGGCCAGGAGAATTATGCCGAAATTTGGTCGTTCGATCACCTGGATTTGAGAAGCTTATAATGCCGGTGCACTTTATGGCTTCACTTGCATGATGATATGGAGGCTTATATAGTGCTGAATTACAAATCCCGCCATTTCGCATCCGTAAATTATGGTCAGAGTCCGGCGAAGCCGTAAACACAAAATTCCTTGCCGGCTGTAGCCCGTCCAAGGGAAGCCGAGGTACGAGGCGGACCGCGTTGCTACAGCCAAAGACTTTTTTGGTGACCGTTAGATTTGTAGTACTCTTTCTTATAATGTAAATTGGTTGAAAAAGAGACTCCATATGTTGCGTTAACTTCCTTTTGGTCAAAGGTAAAACCTATAAAAAGTTTTAA
>JAJYAG010000081.1 GCA_021779665.1 Bacteroidota bacterium
GTGCCGACAGTCCTACCGGTCCTATGACTCTTATCGCAAGTGGCTCCACTTATACCCTTGATCTTGTCGATGTTGGTAAATATATATTCTTTGAAGTGGTTCCCGCTGCTACTGCCGGTATCTCTCCTGGTCCGGCTTCAATATCTGCTGCTCTTGAGGTGCTGAATGCCGCTCCTTCAGCAGGTACGGCCACAATTACTGGAAGTCCTTACAGAAATCAATCTTTAACAGGTCATTATCAATATTCTGATCTTGAAGGTAATCCCGAAGGTACCAGTACTTTACGGTGGTATCGTGCCGACAGTCCTACCGGTCCTATGACTCTTATCGCAAGTGGCTCCACTTATACCCTTGATCTTGTCGATGTTGGTAAATATATATTCTTTGAAGTAGTTCCCGCTGCTACTGCCGGTATCTCTCCTGGTCCGGCTTCAATATCTGCTGCTCTTGAGGTGCTGAACGAGGCCCCCAAAGCTGCTAACGCAAACTTTTCCGGCAATATGTACCTCAGCCAGGAGCTTCTAGGGACTTATGATTACTCTGACCTGGAAGGTGATGGCCCGGGTATAAGCACTTTTAAATGGTATCGTGCCGATGATTTCAATGGACCTGATATAGAAATTATCGGAGCTTCGCAGATAAAGTATTCGATAACAGGAGCGGACCTGAACAAATTCATCTCTTTTGAAGTTACTCCTGTAGCCTTAAGCGGTGAAATAACAGGTACTCCCGTGAGGTCATCAAGAAAAGCTGTGTTAAACGAAGCTCCTAAAGTAAATTCCTTAACAATAATTGGTAACAGAGTTTTATCACAAACTTTATTGGCAAGTTTTATTTATTCGGATCTTGAAAACGACAGCGAAGGAACTCATGATTATCAATGGTATATTTCCGATGCCGCTACCGGACCTGATGTTTTAATTTCAGGAGCCGTTAACAAAGCTTTTGAGATAACAAGACAATATCTTGGAAAATATATTTCCTTCAGAGTTACACCCAAAGCTTTAACAGGAACTATAGCAGGTGAACAAAAGGGGTCTGACCGTTTCTATATAAATGCAGCTCCTAATGCAACCAACGTATTAATAACCGGTATTTTCAAGATAAAGCAGGAATTACAGGGGACTTATTCCTATGCAGATGCAGAAAATGATCCTGAAGGTACATCAGAATTTCACTGGTACCGATCTGATAATGCGGATGGAACGGGAAAAGTTATGATTGTTGGCGAAAATACAAGTAAATATTCCATCCGGACAGAAGACATGAATAAGTATATTAGCTTTGAAGTGACACCAAAAGCTAACTCAGGATCTTTGACCGGACTTCCAACTGCCAGTTTATTTATGGGACCGGTTACCAATAGTGTTCCTACTGCGACTAATGTAAGGATTTCGGGAACTCAACTGGTTTGCAAAACCATAAGAGGTGAGTATAATTATGAAGATCTGGAAGGTGACCCGGAAGGAGATTCGCAATATAAATGGTACCGTGCATCAGGTATAAATAGCACCAAATCAGTCATACAGGGTGCTACAGGAAGAGAGTATAAACTTACCACTCAGGATCAGGGAATGTATATTTTTTTCGAGGTTTTACCAAGGGCCATCAGTGGTACTACAAGCGGCAGCCCAACCTTAGGCAGTCCTACAGGAAGTATCGTGAATACTCTTCCTACAGTCACAATTTTGGGAACGTCTTCTATATGCAGCGGCTCAACAGCCCGACTTACAATTAGTTTCACAGGCTCTTCCCCTTGGAAGCTTTGGTATACTGATGGAACTCAGAAATATCAGCTTGTTTCGAGCGACCCGGTTTATTTGCTTAATGTTTCTAAAGGAGGAACTTACAAGGCCGATACGCTTGTAGACAATATCGGATGCCCCGTAACCGATCTCCCTTCAACTGCAACCGTTTCTATCCTGCCGTTGCCTCAGGTGGATATTGTTGGTGTAAACAGTGCCTACAACCTACGAAGCAATCCTGTGCAGTTAACAGGTAGTCCAACAGGTGGTACATTCTCCGGTCCTGGTGTTATATCCTCAACCAGCACGTTTTATCCTTCAATTGCAGGCACTCAGAACTCTCCTCATACAATTATTTATGAATACCGGTCACCTCAAACAGGGTGTTCAAACCGGGATACCATTAAAGTTGAAGTTATAGATGCGGATGCAAGTATTTCGGGTTTGAGAGCCGGAGCAAAATATTGCAATTTTGATGCTCCTTTTGTTATTACCGGAACCAATGCAACCGGGTCTGTCGGATCTTTTGCCATCACGGGAGGTATAGGGCTGACTGATAATAACAATAATACAGCTACCATTGACCCGGCTAAACTTGCAGCAGGAAATTATACAATAAGTTACAGCTATTTTGATGGAATCCAGTTATCCATTTATAAGGATATAGCTATTGAGATTCTTGATGAAGCCAAAATTTTCGGTATCAATAATAACACATATTGCCTTAATAGTGATCCTCTTGAAATTTATAGCAACTACACAGGTGGAATTTTTGCCGGAAATGCTGTATTTAAGAATGCTCAAACCAATAAATTTTATTTTAACCCGGCTTTGGATGTCCCTGGCAATTCAAATGTTACTTATTCCTATACGACAAGCTATGGATGTGTAATCAGTAAAAGTGTAGATAAATTTATAGCTCCGGTTCCAACTGCTGATTTTCTTGTTAATAACAATTGCTTTAATGGTGATTCAACTGGGTTTAAAAATAAGACACTTTCAACTGCCGGAATTTCAAAATGGGATTGGCGATTTGGCGATTCGCAGGCATCAGAAGCTAATAACAGATCGGCACTGTTTGAACCCAAGCATAAATATTCTTCAATTGGTAACAGGAATGTGAGGTTAATTGCTGAGAATATTTATGGCTGCCAGGATACAATAGATAAAATAATTCACCTGGGCGATATACCTGTAGCTGATTTTAGCTGGTATTCAGAATGTTTCGTGAATGGATATCCGGTGTCTTTTAAAAATAAATCGACTAATATTGATGATATTACAAAATACTCCTGGGTGATTGAAGACACCTCAAAATTGAACTTCAATTACAGCACAAAAGACATCCTACATACCTTCCCTGTGATCAAGGATTTTACTGTAAACTTTAAAGTTACATCAGAGTACGGATGTTCCGATTCGATAAAGAAAGTTATACGGTTAAAACCTATCTACTATCTTAAAGACACTTTTTATTTCAATAATTTCGAAGCAGGAAACGGATACTGGTTACCTACAGATTCTGTTATGGTGAATAACTGGAAGTTCGGTACACCTAACGGAGCAAAAATAAATGCAGCCGCTTCAGGCTCAAAAGCTTATTATACCAGCCTAAAAGACACGCGCAGAAATCAGCAGCTTATCATTACCAGTCCCTGCTACAGTTTAAAAGGCACCGCCCGGCCGTTTATTTCACTGGATACTTACTCCGATGTGGTTAAAGGAACTGAAGGAACTGTGCTCCAATATTCGGAGGATAATGGGAGTAGCTGGGAGAATGTTGGGGGTTTTAGTACCGGCATAAACTGGTATAACGATTTTGCAATTCTGAGTCAACCGGGTGGACAGCAAATAGGCTGGTCCGATAAATTTTCAACATGGACCAATGCCCGGCATAATCTCGATCAAATAAAACCCGATTCTCTGATCCGTTTCCGCCTGGTCTTTGGCCAGAATTCCAAAGCCACGGGAACTGATGGATTCGCATTCGATAACCTATTGATTGCAAGCAGGTCAAAAAATGTGCTTTTCGAACATTTTACAAACAACTCACAGGTTGAAAGTCTAAAAGCCAATTCCCTGCTTGATAGTATTATTTCTCTGAATAAAGAGGACGCAATATCCATACAATATCACACTTCTTACCCGGGAGTTGATACTTTTAATATGCATAACCCGTCCGATCCGGGTTCCAGAGTTTTGTACTATGGAATTGGCATTACCCCTAATGCATATCTCGAAGGAGGTACCGAAACCCGATATATTTATGACTTCAATACCAAGAAACCTAATACTGCTGATATTAAAAATCTGTCGATGAAAGATGTCAGTTTCAAATTAGGTTTAAAAATTGATAAAGGTCCAGCCAAAGTTTCAGGAACATTAGATATTACTGCCATAAAGAAAGTTACCGGACGAAATCTTTCCGCCCGTATCGTGGTGGTGGAAGATATTGTTTCACAAATTGCAGGAAGTCAGATAACCTACAAAAATGTTGTGAAGAAAATACTACCCTCGGCGGGAGGTACCATCTTATCAACGTCGTGGGATACCGGGAAAAAAGAAAGTGTAAATTTCGAATGGGATTATAAGAACGTATATAAACCTGCAAATATCCATATTGTTGCATTCTTGCAGGACGAGCTTACACGAGATATCTACCAGGTAGTCTCTGACGATACATCTAAAGTGCATGGCGACCCCGGGGTAGGTATTAAAACCATGGAAGGCAATATCGAAGTAAATGTTTATCCCAATCCGGCAAAAGATTTGTTGGTAGTTGAATTCTCCGAGACACCGGATAATGATCAAAGAATTGAAATATGGTCGATGAACGGTAAAAAGGTATTTTCCGAAAATCTATTTAAAGGAGTGAGCCGATTTGAAACTGATGTCCAGAATTTGGAGAATGGATTGTATTTTATCAGAATTCTGAATAAGAACAGAGTTTTGGTTACCAAAAAGCTGGTAATACTGCAATAGCTCTGAATTTAATTTCTAATAAAAGCAAAATATTCAGCAATTGAGCAATCCGGCTCTGCTGAATATTTTGCTTTTAGCATATATGCCATGGCGTGTAACTCTGATGCTTTTTCGCTCGCTTTCAGGTAATCCCTTTATTCGTTTACATTCTTCGCAACAACAACCATCAAACTTTTCGGAACAGGAACTGCATTGAATAAACAATAAATGACAATCGGGATTGGCGCAATTTATATGACTGTTGGCGGGATTTCCACACTGATGGCAGCGACTGATTACAGAACCATCAATATCCTCACCCAATCTTCGATCGAAAACAAAGTTTTTACCAATAAATTTTGATGGCAGTTGTAACTGTTTTATGGTATTGGCATATTCAATGATGCCGCCGTAAAGCTGATTTACATCTTTAAAGCCCTGATATTTCAAATAGGCACTTGCCTTTTCGCAACGGATACCTCCTGTGCAATAAAGTAATACCTTTTTGTCTTTTTGATTCTGAAGCATTTGCGACACTTTTAAAATTCCCTCGCTAAAAGTATCGGACTCAGGACAAAGTGCATTTTCAAAACGGCCGATTTCGCTTTCATAGTGATTGCGCATATCCACCACTAAAACATCAGGGTTATTAAGCGCTTCGTGAAACTCAACAGCAGTGAGATGCTTCCCAACATTGGTCACATCGTAAGTGCCGTCAGGCAAACCATCAGCCACAAGTTTGGGACGTACTTTGATCGTCAGTTTATAAAACGATTTCCCATCATCATCCACTGCCCATTTTAAGGGTACACTCCGGAGTTCAGGAACCGAGTCCAGAAATTGAACCAGCTCATCTTTATAATGAAGTGGCACGCTCATCTGGGCATTAATTCCTTCGCGGGAAATATAAATACGTCCGAAACAATTCAGCCTCGACCATTCCCTGTAAAGAAAATCGCGGAATTCCTGCGGATTGTCTAAAATGATGTATCGGTAAAACGAGAGTGTAGCCCTCTGAAACGGCTCGTTCATCAAACGTTCTTCAAGTACCTTCCGGTTAACACGGTTATGTAAAAGCATTTTCTATCAGTTTGAAAATGCAAAGATAGAAGTTTTAAATAATTTAAGACTTAGAAGTATTTTATTTAAGAGACGATGGACGACGGCAAACAGTCTCTTCCGTTTTGCTGTGGTCCGATGTCTGTGGACCGTCGACTTTTATATCATCAATCTTAAAAAGCTCTTGGGCAGCGGACTCTCAAATTTCAAAATTTCGCGGGTTACCGGATGTTTAAAGATCAGCAAACTGGCATGTAAACCCAAGCGCTGCAAAGGATTGGTCTTTGCTCCATATTTCTTGTCCCCGGCAACCGGGTTGCCCATTTCTTCCATATGCACCCTGATTTGATTTTTACGACCTGTTTCGAGCGTGACTTCCAGCATGGCATAATCCTTCAGCTGCTTTACTGTTTTAAAAAACGTAACCGCCAGCTGTCCTTCATCTTTTTTCTGGGTGGTATGTACTTTCATGGCCTTGCTCTCAATCAGATGCGAGCTTATAGATCCCTCGGTCTTTTCAACTTTCCCTTCAACTATTACTGTGTAGGTACGTTGCATTACCATTTCACGCCAGTTGTTCTGCATGGTGGCCTGAATCTCCTGCGACTTTGAAAACATCATCACTCCTGAAGTCTCGCGATCGAGGCGATGGAGTACAAATACATGCTTACCCGGCTCGACGCTTTTTACATATCGGCTTAACATACTGTAAGCGGTGCGTTCTTTTTCGCCCGATGTTGAAATTGAAAGCAACCCTGCGGCTTTTTCAATAACTATGAGATATTCATCTTCAAAAAGAATCTTTATTCCGGTCATGTCCTGAACTTCAACAACCTTACCTTTATTGATGGTAATATTATCCCCTGGCTTTAACCGGAAATTATAACGGGTTTCAACTTTGCCATTTACATGAACCTGCTTATGCGTAAGCAGCGATTTTATGGAAGAGCGACTTTTCCCCTGAAAGCTTCGAATCAAAAAATCCATAAGTTCTGTTTCTTCCTGAACAGCATCAAGACTTTGCACCTTATTAGGCTTCTGATTGTTCTTTCTATATCCTTTGGAATTCATCAACTTTAAATGATTAAAAAAGTATGGAAAAGTAATCAAAAAAATCAGTGTACCAACTAGGGGTCCAAATTGATCAGCCTGTCATAAAACCAAACAGGAAAACAATGAAAACAATTTTAATATTAATAATGGGAATTTTAGCGCTTCCTGCAAGCTTGGCTAAGGGAGAAGCCAAATTTGTTTTTATAAAAAAACAAAACAACATTAGCTTATACTATCGCTGGATAGATTTACCCGATAAGAGGCAGGTCCGGGAACTTAAAGCCGAATTAGAAATCGTTTCTACCCCGGAGGAAATTATCGGTGTTATTAAAAGCGAAAAACTGGCCATGAACTGGATGAAAGGAGCCTGTGAGGTTAAAAACCTTGAAAAACCGGGTAATAATTTATGGCACACTTACATTCAGTACGATATCCCGTGGCCGTTGAGTAATCAGGATTGCATCATCCGCTATAAACTCGAAACCGTTGGTAATCATCATCAGATCGTCATGGCAGGGGTGCCAAAGTATATTTCGGAGAAAAAAGATATAACCCGAATACAACATCTGGAAGGATCGTGGATTATTGTTCCAACTAACAGAAACACCTGTAAGGTAGTGTATTCTGTATTTTCGAACCAGGCACCAAAATTTCCCCGTTGGATTACCGATCCGATTATTCAGGGTAACCTGATAAGTACAATGGAAGCGTTCAGAAGTACGGTTGAAAAAAATAAATAATTCGGATTATGAATGCTTTTGAAAAAATAAAACTGAGGCTTAGGCAAATTAAAGCTTCACCCGAAAAAATATCGAAAGGTTATGCCTTGGGAGTCTTTCTGGGAACAACTCCTTTTATAGGCACCAAGGTGTTTATCGCGCTCGGGCTCACCTCATTTCTGAAATGGAATAAAATTGCATCAGTTATTGGAGTATATCATATTAACATTCTCACTGCCCCGGCATTTTATAGTGCTGCTTTCTTTGTAGGTAAGTATGTTACCCGCACAAACCTTGAGGTTTCAATACCACGAAAACTCAGTTTTCATGAGGTATTCTCCTTATTTCTAGGTACACCCGAAGTTTTGGTTTCCCTGATTGCCGGGGGACTAATCCTCGGAATTCCAATGGCTGCAGCTGCATACTATTTTAGCTATAAGATTTTGAGAAACAATACAGTTTAGTTTTATCTCACTTAAAAATAAGTAAATGAAAACAAAAATTATATGCACCCTGATAACGGGAGCCAGCACAGGTCTTGGCCGCGAATTCGCTATCGAATGTGCCAAACGCAACATGAATCTCATTCTTATCGCCCTTCCCGGCAGGAATTTAAAAGAATTCTGCGAACAACTAAGCCGAACTTATTTAGTTCAGACCTTTGCATACGAAGGTGACCTCACCGATAAAAATTATATTCACGAAATAGTGAAGGAAATACTGGAAGGCTACAGTATTAATTTCCTGATAAACAATGCCGGTATGGGCGGAACAGTTCCTTTCCAGGAAGCCTCAGTCGAATATCTTGATAACATTATCCAGCTAAATATAAGAGCTACCTCGCTGTTAACAAGACTATTGCTGGATGAGTTGAAATCGCATCCGAAGGCCTTTATCCTGAATGTTTCAAGTATGGCAGCTTTTAGCCCCATTCCTTATAAAACTATTTATCCTGCTTCCAAGGCTTTTATCTATTCATTCTCACGAGGTTTGTCAGAAGAACTGAAAGGAACTTCAGTCAGGGTAGTGGTATTGAATCCCGGGCCAATTCTTACAAATCCCGATGTTATTAAAAGAATTATGAAACAGGGTATTTTCGGAAAAATGGGACTTTTATCGGCAGGAACTATTTCCAGAATTGCACTTACAGGCCTGTTAAAGGGTAAAAGGGTGATCATACCCGGGGTTTTAAATAATTTGAATCACTGGTTGATGCGATTTTTCCCGGAATCGCTTCGATTACACATTTTGGGAAATGTGATCTACCGCGAAATAGAAAACTCTAAATCAGCTGCATAGGTATTTCGATACCTTCACCAATTTAATTAATTTTAAAACCATGAAAGTTTTACTTACCGGTGCTACCGGTCTGCTTGGGGGCAATGTAGCCCGCGAACTTATCCGAAGAGGTTACGACCTGAGGCTTTTTGTTCGCTCGGATAAAAATATTCCCGCACTTGAAGGCTTAAATTACGAGATATTCAAAGGAAGTTTGAGCAATGTATATAACCTCCTGGATGCGGTGCGTGGCTGTGATATAGTAATTCACACCGCCGCCGTAACTGATCAGTGGCCGACAGGCTTCGAACATTATGAAAGCATAAATGTAAATGCTACTTTACTTTTGCTCGAAGTCGTAAAAAAACTCGGAATAAAGAAGATGATTTATGTGAGCACCGCCAACTGCTTTGGTTATGGCAGTAAAAAGGCTCCGGCCACAGAGCTTTCTGAGTTCAGTTTTTTCAACTATAATTCCGGTTACATCATGAGCAAATTCATTGCACAGCAACATGTGCTCAGAGAAATAGAAAAATCAAAACTACCGGTTGTAATTGTTAACCCCGCTTTTATGCTAGGCCCCTACGATTCAAAACCAAGTTCGGGCAAAATAATATTGATGGGGTTGAATAAGAAAATTATCTTCTGTCCGCCGGGAGGCAAGAGCTTTGTTGATGTGCGCGATGCAGCAGTTGCGGTTTGCAATGCCATTAAGTTTGGAAAGGATGGAGAGTGTTACCTGTTGGCAAACCATAACCTGAGCTATTGGGAGTTCTTCGAAACACTTGCTATCACCCGGGAACAAGCGCAAACCAAGATAATGCTGCCAAAATTTTTAATTCTTGCAATTGGATTAGCAGGGTCGATATACGAAAAAATAGCGCATAAGCCAGCGCCTCTGAATTTTACAAATGCACGGTTGCTCTGTTTGCCATTACATTACAGTGGAGACAAAGCCCGCAGAGACTTAGAAATGCCTCAAACACCTTTACAACAAACAATCACGGACGCATTGTTATGGTTTGAGCGAAATAATATGATTGAAGCCGGCGTTTAGTTAATAAGTTCAACGTGGGGTCGACAGGCCACGGCCCACAGCCCACAGCCAGTGCAGCTTTTGCCAATAACCGGACCTTTTATTAATTCTCCCTGGCTGTTTGCTGCCGTCTGTGGTCTGAGGACTGTGGTCAAAACCTAATCCCTAAGAGCCCAATTCAATTATATGATAAACAACTAATTTAAAGGCGTACTTATTTCTTCAATGATAAAAATATCGTGCCTGTCGAAGTTAGCCCAATATTTAATGGCTAACCTTCGGATAAGCTCCCAGTATATGTCGCTGTTAAGTCCGTAAATCTGATTGAGTTCTTTTACCTCTGAAGCTATTTTTTTCCCATATTCGGGTTTGAGGGTAAGACGGATTGTGCGCCCCATATAGGTGAAATCGGCTATGGGACGCACAACGGAACCCGCCGACATCGAAATTAATCCGTGCCCCACAGTAGCTCCCGTGCTTACCTGCAAACCATCGTTCATGCAACTAAACGGCGGGATGGATCCGGCATAGCTTAGAATTTTCATTTCGTCAATCCCCGCATTGAAATATTCTTTGGCCCTGATTCCCATTTTAGTGCCAACAATAGCAAAAACTCCCAGATGCCTGTGAAGCTCATTAGCCATGGTCTCAGCTATCCATTCAGCTTTACCGTATTTCTTTATCGTTTCTTCCATAATTGGCTGAACATCGGGAAAGTAATCCTCTTTTCGCCACGAAAAATTAATAACCTGATTCTGATTAATTGTCTCGCCTGCAATAATTTTTAGAAATGCATCCCGCACCATATCACCTGAAGTCTCTTTCGAGAGAGAAATTACCTGAACAGATTCACCGGCTTTCGTATTGAACATTGCAGGGAAATGCAACCAAAGAGGGATAATCTCATCATAAAAAATTTTATGAGAGGCGTCGAGGCTTCTTTTAATTTCCTTGGGGTATAATGAAGGGATATCTTCTAAACCCTCAGAAAAACCGGTACTAAATGCCCCAGGGTTTAAGGAAGAACCATCAATCATTTTCAATGGAATTCCTAATTTTACGACCTTCTTAAAAGCATCGTTATCCAGTGAATAGTTAAAACTGCCGTCTTTCTTAACATCGCTGTTGCTCCATATTATTTCGGCTGTTTTTGCTTTGAAATTCTCTATGGTTTGTGCAATATTGAAAATATTTAAACTTCCTAGACAGATAAAATGGAGGGAATCGGAAGTGTTTTTGTAAATATAACGGACGACGTTTACTGCCGGGAGTTTTTCAGATACATTGCCAGGCTCGCCCCACTGAAAGTTTTTGGCACCCTCAAAGTTGGCTGCACTAATTCCTTTGCCGTCATTCAACCCAACCGGAATTCCTTCGTGATAATAGGTTTTAAGCATTGCTTTCACCCGGTTATAGGTATCGTCAGCCGGCAAAACACCGGGGCTCACTGTAATACCCAGTACCCGGATGTCGGGCGACGAAAGCAGGATACTAATGGCCCTAAAATCATCAATTCCTCCGTCGGTATCTATTATTACATAATGCGCAGGTTTCCAGGGATGTGAAAACACCTGGGCAGTAAAAAGTAAGAGGGTTATTAAAAGTCCAAGTTTTCTCATAATCCTAAAAATTCAATGGAAAGACCGCAGATTAGTATGGTAAACCCGGCAATAGCATGGGTGTAACGATGAATTTTTTGCATGGGTAAAAAATCAAAGCCTTTGAGAAGCAAAAAGGCCATCACCATCATGGTAACTATAGTTGTAACAGCAAAAATCAAGGAAACATAAATGGCTCCTCCTGCTCCATGCACAGCTGCCGGATAAATTAGCATTGGTATTAAAGGTTCACATGGACCAAGAACAAAAATTATAAAGAGAATCCAGGGAGTGATGCTTACTTTTTTATCCTCAGAAGGTTTAGGGAGATGATGGTGATCGCTGTCAACACCATGTGTATGATGATGATCTTCATGTGCATGCTGGTGTTTGTGAATTGCCTTCCGAAGGCCCCATATTCCATAAATAAGTCCAAAAACGATTAATACCCAGGCAGCAATACTTCCACGGTAACCTTCAATAAATTCAAGTTTAGTAACTGCTATCCCGGTGGCTATACCAACAAGACCCAATATTATCGAACTGCCTACATGTCCGATGCCACATACCAAAACAAGCATCATTGTTTTGAAAGTGGTCCATTGCCTTGCTTTGGCAATCATTGCAAAAGGGATGTAATGATCGGGGCCTGTTACTGTATGAATAAAACCCACTGATGCGGCGAGGCCAGCAATTGCTTGAATAGAAGCTTCCATTATAAGTTAAGGTTTATGCCTCCAAAAACCAGAAAACCTGGCATTGGATAGCCGTAGTTAATGTAATATTTTTCGTTAAGGATATTTTCGAATTTCATAAAAACATTTACCATACCTGAAAGTCGGTAAGCTATCCTTGAATTTAGCAGCATATAGCTTTCCCTATTGAGGACAGGAGTTGTTTGTATATAAAGGTTGATAATATTTTGAGATGTCAATGAGATGTCGAACATTCCAATCCTGCAAAAAAGGGACGAAGAAGCCTGAAACTCAGGTGTGGCAATTACTGGAGTTTTCATATCAATGTAACTGTAATTTCCTGTGAAGGAAAGGGTTGGAATTATATGCCATTTACCGGAAAATTCAACTCCCATGTTCGAAAATGAACCAGTATTCACATTGAGAGGTTTACCTGAGTTTACTAGCGTTTTGATCAGGTTTGTACCTTCGGCCTTATACGCTGTTAACTCTAATTCAAGCTTGTTCTGAAATAACTTTTGTAATATGCCAATTTCAGAACTTACCACTCTCTCGGGTTTCAGGTTTTCGTTGGCAGGTGGAAAGAGGTAGAGCTCTCTGATGGTGGGGCTTCGAAAACCTTTTGATATCGAAGCCTTCACCGTGGTTGAAACGAAAGGTCGCCATGAAGCTCCCACGGAAGGAACCGGCTCAGCACCGTAAACACTATGATGCTCCAACCGGAAGCCTCCGTTTAAACTAATTCTTTCTCCAAATCCCTGTTGAACAAAAATATAACCGGCAACCTCCAAAACGGTCGTATCGCCAATAATACTTGATTCCTGCATGGCTTTGCCGCCATAGGTTTTTCCATCAAAACCCAGAGTTATTGTGTTTCCCTTAAAAGGACGAAAAGTCTGGTAAGTAATCCATCCGTAATTATTATCATCTGAATGGAAACCATCGGAAATATCGTGAATCCCAAAATTATAAAAGAACCGGACCGATCCGCTGGTATTTTTAAGATTATTGTCAATACTGATGGCCCCCATTCCTCTGGTAATTTCAATCCGATTACCGGCGATGCCATTATCCGGGCCGGGATCTAAAGCATTAAAACGTGCTAAACTGATATCGGCATTTAAGTTAATCCTTTGGCTTAGTTTGAAACCTGTCTGCAAATATCCATTACTGATTGTAAAATCGGATGAGTCGCGGTGACCATTGGTGCGATCGTGGTTAAAGGAGGCGAAAATACTGAACCGATCCTTTCTGTAACCGCCATTAGCCATGTATTTAAAGGTGTTATACGATCCGGCAGTTAGTCGGGAGTTTAAACTGAAGCCCTCCCTTTTTTGATTCTTGGTAATAATATTGATAACACCCCCCATCGCATTTGAGCCATAGAGTGTAGATGCCGGTCCCCGAATTACTTCCACTCTTTGTGCATCGGACGCTACATAACTGTCGGGTAATGGATGCCCCATTAATCCCATAAACTGGGGATTACCATTAACAAGCACCAAAACCTGAGTACTGGGACTCCCTCCTATACCTCTTATACTCACCTGACCTGCAGAACCTGCAGCAACACCAAAACCAGTGATTCCTCTTTCGGTAACAAACAGTCCCGGAACACTCTCACTCAAAACAGGTAATAATGCCGATTCGGACGACTGCTCAATTTTTTCCTGATTAACCACCGAAAGCGAATAAGCAACATTGTTGCGCGATACTGAATTTTTTGTAGCAGTAACCACCACCTCCTCAAGGTTGTTGACCCTGGTTGTGTCCATTGGCTCCTGCGATAAAAGATTAAATGGAGCAATGAGAAGTGTAAATGTCATTATTCGGCAACTGATACGTATCACTTTTTATAGAATTCGTGTTACTGTTTTGTAAAAGTATTATAATTCTCAATATAAAAATACTCTAAACGAAAATTTTATTCGGGGTTAATTAAAAAAGCCTGTCTGCAGGAAATGCGGACAGGCTCTATCATCTGACTACAAATACTATTTCTTCAAACTCACTTTTTCCACGGCACTTTCTACAGCTTCGAGCAAGGGTTGATTCGATAAGCTTTTACCCGTTGCGTTTTTCATCCAGGCATCAGGTGTAATACGGCCTGCAGCAAAGATTCTCATCACTTCTTTCCCAAAATCCTTTCCTTCCAGTTGCTTTTCAAGCTGGTATTGAATAAGGTGGCCTATAGGATAAGCTGATAAATAGAGCGGATTATCGATCATGTGCGAATAAATGGCGAGTATTGGCTGGTCTTTCACACCAAATACATCAGCATAATAATTGTTCCACACATCTTTGGAAATACGTAAAACAGCATCCTTCAATTCCTTTTTATTAGCGTCGGGATGAGCGTACAACCATTTCCAAACTTCCATATCGACCAAAGAAACTCCCATAATTTCGTAACAACCCCAGAAAATATCCAAGGCCATCATTTCTTTATGCAGCGGATCAGGATTTTTGATACCGAGAACCTGCAAATCCCTTTCCTGAAAAACGAAAGCCAGTGCTTCGGTGAAAGCAGTATTTGGAACACCATTCAGCATATACTGGTCAATATCGTAGAGTGTCATGGTTTGCTCCACACAATGGCCAAGCTCGTGCATAGCAATGTTGAAACCTTTATAGTCCATTCCACCTTCGGCAACACGTGTGCGAAGTCTGGCCTTATCGCCCTTCATGGCAGCTCCCCAGGCATGACCCGAACCACGGGCCGCGTCAACGCGAATTTTTGACCCGATGTATTTGGCCTTGTCTGAAGTAAATCCAAGTTTCTGAAGAATGTTAGGAATATTTTTTTCAAATGCAGCAGCTGAGGAATAGTCCTTTTTCGTTTTCTTACTTAGCTCGTCCTGGTTAATATTGCTGCGGCTCTTAAATCCATCGTACCATATATCGAAAGGCTCAAGTTTGCGACCGAGGCGTGATTCAATCAATGCGGCTACTTTTTTTACCTCCGGCGAACCAACAAGTTCCTTGAAAAGTTTTTCAACTTCGGGTTGAGGGATTTCCATTTCGGCGTTAAACTTTGCCTGAATATAAGTCGGGAAAAACGGATTGTAGGGATCCATTTCCTTCAAGGCTTTAAAATTGGAAAGTAAAGTCTGATAACGCATATTATCCTCAGGCACGAAATCAACATTTTTACCATCGGCCGTAATCTTATTTTCGTAAGGATTCCAGAGGAATTTATCGGAGTTGATTACCGATGCCGGAATTTCCTGAAGAATAATCCTCTTCATCACTTCATAAATCAGCTTTTGTTTATTGAGCCCTTCCTTAGCAGCATAATTTGCTTTTAACTCGTCGCGCAATCCCCAGTGACTAATCAGCTTCATCTCTTTTGGGAATAGAGCAGAATCGGTCTTACCATCCCTTAAATTAGCCATATAAATATTGTAATCCGAAATATAAGCGTCAGCTTTGGTAACAATATCAGCATATTTCAGATTTAACTCCGAAGGTACCCGGGATGTAATCATATCACCCAAGCGGGCATAGGCCCATTCTTTGCGGCTCCAGTTATCCTGCAACCGCAATTTCTCATTTAAACTGAAATATTTAAAATTGAGGAGTATATAAAAAGCAAGTTTATTCTTAAAGAAATCCTCTTCCAGATGACTGGAGGGCTCATAACCACCAAACATCATATCTACAGCTGTCTCCTCTCCCATTGGCATATGGATGGGTTCTTTCAACAGAACCGACATTTCGTTGAAATTTCCATACAGAATCTCGAGATTTCTGGAAATGCGATTAAAAACACTGTCGAGATCGTTTGCCCTGGCTGTAAAATTTTCCAGGCAAAAGTTTTTAAATGCTTCGGGATTACCATCTTCGGTTCTCCAAAAGTAAGCTGTCTGCTTAACACCCGTTTCTATGCGCGTTTTATCAGCATCAGGATATTTCTTGTAAAGAGAATCAACAACCATCTGCTGAATGGCAGGATCGATGTTTGTCATGGCAGTGTTTGTATTTGGCTGATTTTGCATTTTGCAGTTAGTAAGTAAAAAAAGAGAAAAAATTGTAAGTGTTACTTTAGTTAAAACATTTCTCATGGTGCGATTTTTGAATTAGAAATACAAAATAGAAAGTTTTGGGCACTTATTGCAAATTTAGGTATGTGTTTCATGTGCATATTTCAATTTTTTTTCGGTTACATAAATGTTTCGTATCATCTTTCTATATTTGCCACTTAATTATACGGCTATGAGGAAACTTATATATCTTATTATAATCGCATTAGTAACAGTTTCGTGCTCTTTTCAATCGTTAGAAATTCATGAATTTAAAAACTTTCAGATACTTGAATTTAATAACAACGTTTTAACCCTGAAGGCCGACATTGTAATAAATAATCCAAACACCATAAAGCTCAAAATAACCGATGCGGATTTTGATCTGAAAATTGATGAAAAAATCGTAGGAAAACTCACTCAGATGGACAAGCTTGTTCTTGCTCCACGTACGCAGAAATCGTATCCTGTGAAAGCAAAATTTGAATTGAATAACCTGCCCAACGGTATTTTCTCGTTAATTCAAATTGTAAACAAGCGCGGAGCAAAACTTTCGGTTTCGGGAAGTGTTACCGGAAAAAGTTTTTTATATCGTAAGACTTTCGATTTTAACGATATAAAAATATATGAGTAGCCTTCGTATAGCTTGTGAATAAAAAAGTGTAAATTTGTGCCTGTTTTTCAAGCTTATATAACTGGGATGAAGCAAATTATAAGTTTATTACTGTTCTGGGGTTTATTTTCATTTGTTACCCTGGCGCAATCCAATGTTAATTTTCCGAAACCTGCAATTTTGCAGGATCTTAAAAATCAGACACCTGAGCAAGGATCTATTCAGATATTTCAGGAGCCACAGATTGAGGATCTGCTCTCGCGCCATCTGGAATTAAACCGCAGAAATGATGGGCTTACCGGATACCGGATCCTGATCTTTAAAGCCAGTTTCCAGAATTCAAGAGAAAAGGCCATGGAAGAAAGAGGGCGTTTTCTATCTCATTTTACCGATATTCCTGTTTACTATTTTTATGAGCAACCGGAATCAAGGCTCTTCGTAGGCGATTTCCGAACAAAATCGGAAGCTACACGAATGAAACTTGAAATTGAAAAGTTCTTCAGGAATGCCATCGTTATAGAAACAAAGATAAACTTTCCTAAACTAGATAAAACAGAGGACAAATAATGACGGATCAGTTGCAGCACGATTGTGGGATTGCCCTTGTAAGATTACTCAAACCGCTCGAATACTATCAATTAAAATACGGAACCTGGCAATATGGCCTCCAGAAACTTTACCTGATTATGGAAAAGGAACGTAACAGGGGGCAGGACGGAACAGGTGTAATGTGCGTAAAACTGGATATGGAACCTGGAAATGAGTTCATTTTCCGGGAACGTTCCATTGAAGAGAATTCGATTGGCGTAGTTTTTAAAAAGATTTCGGGTTATCTGGAAGAACAGGAAAAGAAAAACCGTGAGCTTGTTGAAAATGCACATTGGGCCAAGCAGGAACTCGACTATGCCGGAGAGCTGTACCTGGGGCACCTCCGTTACGGAACTTTCGGAAATAATACGATAGATAAAGTTCATCCTGTTTTGCGCCGTAACAACTGGCGAACAAGGAACCTGGCTCTGGCAGGTAATTTTAACCTTACCAATGTCGACGAGCTTTTCAATATCCTGGTTCAGCTCGGCCAATTTCCGCGTGGATATTCCGATACGATTACCGTACTCGAAAATGTTGGCCATTTCCTCGACAGGGAGAATCAGCGACTTTTTGATCACCATAAGCAATTTGGACACGACAATGTTAAACTTGCCAAAATTATAGGCGAAGAAATGAATATCGGCTCCATTTTACGCGAAGCAAGCAAAAGATGGGATGGCGGATATGCAATTGCCGGAATTATAGGGCATGGCGACTCGTTTGTTATGCGCGATCCCTGGGGAATTCGCCCGGCATACTATTACCACGATGACGAAGTTGCCGTAATCGCCTCCGAAAGACCGGTAATTCAAACTGCCTTCAATCTTAAAACCCACCAGGTAAAAGAAGTGCCTCCCGGTTCCATGGTGGTAATTAAAAAAGATGGAAAGGTTTATGAAGAAGTGGTTCGCGAACCTTTGGAAAGAAAATCGTGCTCTTTCGAGCGGATCTATTTCTCGCGGGGAAGTGACCACGATATAAACAAGGAGCGCAGGAAACTGGGCGAACTGCTTACAGAAGATATTTTGAAGGCAGTAAATTACGATCTTGAAAACACAGTTTTCTCATATATCCCGAATACAGCTGAGACAGCTTTCTATGGAATGCTCGAAGGCATTGAAAACTATCTCACAGCCAAAAAGAAGAAAGCCATTCTTGAGGCAGGAGCAAACATCACTCCTGAACTTCTCGATAAAATTATGGGCGAAAAGCTCAGGGTTGAAAAAGTGGCTATTAAAGATGTGAAACTACGTACTTTCATTACCCAGGACAAGAGCCGTACAAACCTCGTGGGACACGTGTACGACGTTACTTACGGAACCATACGCCCGAATGTAGATAACCTGGTGATAATCGATGACTCTATTGTGCGCGGAACAACACTCAAAAAAAGTATTATCAAAATACTCGACCGGCTGGATCCTAAAAAAATTGTTGTGGTATCGTCATCACCGCAAATCTGCTACCCCGACTGTTATGGTATCGATATGGCAAAGCTTGGCGATTTTGTTGCTTTCCAGGCAGCAATCAATTTGTTGAAGGAAACGGGCAAATCGTCGGTGATAAATGAAGTGTATAAAAAATGTAAGGAGCAGCAAAAAAATCCGAAAGATACTGTTGAAAATTTTGTGAAAGAAATTTATAAGCCATTCACACCCAACCAAATTTCGGATAAAATAGCGCAAATGCTTCGTACGCCCGAAACCAAAGCGCAACTGGAAATTATTTATCAGTCAGTGGAAAATCTTCATATCGCATGCCCCAAAGATCCGGGCGACTGGTATTTTACAGGAAATTATCCAACTCCTGGCGGTAACAGGGTTGCAAATAACTCCTTTATAAATTACGTTGAAGGAAACGATAAAAGAGCTTATTAAGTTTCCGGCTGAGCAGAACTCTTATGCCTCAAACCCTGAATCTCATTGCGCAAATCATCCAATCGTGCAAGTATGAGATTCAGCTGGTCATCTGAATTTTTCTCACTGTTCCTGATCTCATTCAGCTCCCTGTTAATTTCTTCCTGGCTTTCTTCCATGCTTTTCATAATGACTCCAATAAAGAGGTTCATCACAATCATGGCCCCTATCACTATAAAGCTGGCAAAATAAACGAAAGGCCAAAGAGTAGCTATTTTATTCTCATCGCCATCAACATATAAATGGACATTCATAATATCAGTCCATCCTTCGAGGGTGATTACCTTAAACAATGTGATAACTGAGTGATGCAGATTTCCAAAGTGTACAGGGTCCGATTTACCATAAAGAAATACTCCGATAATACTATAGATATAAAACAGGAGCATTAAAAGCACAATTACGTATCCCATTGATGGAATACTCTTTAGAAGTGCATCAATTAAAACACGCAGTTTCGGAAAAACTGAAATCATCCGTAAAAGCCTTAAAACCCGCGCAATTCGAAATACTGCTACAAAATGGGTGTCAACCGCAGGAATGAGACATATAGCCACAATAACAAAATCGAAAACATTCCAGGGATCGGCAAAGAAACGGTGAACTTTTGGTCCTGCTGCAAATATTTTTAAGATTATTTCCAGGACAAAGAGATAGATGATCAGTTTATCCAAAACATGAAATAGCTCCTTATACCTGAACGCAAATAACTGATAGGTTTCCAATCCGATAATGATAGCCGACAGAATTATCAGGCTAATAATAAACCTTTTGAACAGGTTATGGTTGGTAATTTTCTTCGCAAGGTAAAACCAGGTTTTCAATTGTGTTATTTTTTATGAAGAAACAATATTTTCAGCATGGGCACTGACGCGATGACAACAAACAATATTAAGAAATAACCAGCATAATTGATTAATTTGGGATAAGCTTCTCCCAGAAAATAACCCAAAGGAACCAGTGTTCCGATCCAGATGATCGATCCCAGAGCATTATAGATTAAGAATTTACTGAATGGAACACCAGATGCTCCTGCCAGCATGGGAGTAAGGGTTCGGATAACAGGCATAAACCTTCCCATAATAAAGGCAAATAAGCCATATTTGGAATAAAATTGTTTGCTGCGCTCAAGATATTCCATTTTGAAGAACCTTGATTTATTGTCGGTGAAGAGTTTTGGTCCTAACCATCGTCCCTTAAGATAACCGGTAAGATCACCCAGAAAGGCAGCCCCAATCATGAGCAACAAAAGAGGCACAAGAGAAATATCGAGAAAATGCGATCCGCAGAATAAACCTGTGGCAAATAGAAGATAATCGCCTCCCGGCAAAACAAGCCCCAGGAAGAATCCGGTTTCGAGATAAACAATGAGAAGGATCAAAAGGATCCCTCCTACTTCAATTATCTGATGGGCATCAAAAAGAAGACTTAATATATTGCTTTCGGTCATGATACTTTGTTTCGGGGAGTAATTTTAAATGAGAGCAATACACTCATGGTAATAACAGCTGCAATAAAAATGAGCGACATCTGAATGGGGATTTTATAAAAATCGATCAACATCATTTTTAAGCCAACAAAAACAAGGACTATCGCCAAACCATAGCTAAGCAGCCAAAACCGGTGGACAATTCCTGCCAGGGCAAAGTAAAGCGAACGAAGACCCAGAATAGCAAATACGTTGGAAGTGTATACAATAAACTGGTCCTGAGTAATTGCCAGTATTGCAGGAATACTATCAACTGCAAATATCAGATCGGTAGTCTCTATCAAAATTAAAACCAGGAAAAGAGGTGTCGCGAAAGTTCTGCCATTTTGTTTTATTACAAACTTGTCGGCTACAAATTCATCGGTTACAGGTAAAAACCTTCTGAAAAACCTGATCACAGGATTTTTTTCAGGGTCAATCTTTTCCTTATTGTGATTAAACATTTTGATACCAGTATAGATCAAGATTGCACCAAAAATGTAAATTGTAAAATGAAACTTCTCGATAAGGGCTACTCCGGCAAAAATAAAGATAACTCTCATAATCAAAGCCCCCAGAATCCCCCAGAATAAAACTTTATGCTGATACTGGGATGGTACTTGAAAGTAGGAAAAGATCATAATAAAAACAAAAATGTTATCGACACTTAAAGCTTTCTCAATCAGATAACCGGTAAAGAATTCAAGCGCTTTCTGTTCTCCTTTCCAGAAATATAGTATTGCATTAAAAACAAGAGCCAGAAAAATCCAGACTAACGTCCAGCTAATGGCTTCTTTCACAGTAACCACATGCGTTTTACGGTGAAAAACGCCTAAATCGAGAGCCAGCATTAATAAAACAAAAGCATTAAACAAAATCCAAAATATAAGGGGTGTTTCCATACACGTTTTTTATTTGATTAACATTAGCCCGAATAGTTTTGTTTAATAAAAATATTTTAAACTTAAAACTAAAACCTATAACTTTCTAAAAGATAATGGCAGCGTGCCATCCATACATAGTAGCATTAAACTGTTATATTTTTATTAGAAGAAATTTGCAAATAATAACAGATAATTAGTTGGTTAGGTATTGATTTTATATTAACCAATTCCTATATTTATTTTTGAATAATTAAACCTAACTATTTATACTATGCTGGATTTCAATCTGCACCTACAGATCGTGTGGGCTGTCCAATTTACCCACTTTATTAAAAAACGATGTAACAACCCGTCTTTATTCCATCAGAGATCAAAAAATTAACAGTAATCCTAAAACATACCAGAATGAAAAAACTAACTTTTATCTTTTTAATGCTGCTGTTGTGTACTTTTATGGCTAACGCTCAAACGCGATTAGTAAAAGGTACAGTTTTATCTTCACTGGACAATACACCACTTATCGGAGCATCGATTGTGGTTAGCGGTACCACACTTGGAACCATTACCGACCTTGATGGTAATTTTTCATTTGAGATACCTGCAAATGCCAAAGAGCTTGTGGTTTCTTATATTGGTTACCTCGCTGAAAAAATCGACCCAACCGGGAAAAGTGAATTTGCTATCTCTTTAACTCCCGATTTATCAACACTCGACGAAGTTGTAGTTGTTGGATATGGGCAGCAGAAAAAAAGAGAAATCACCGGATCAATTGCATCTGTTAAAGGTGATGAGATTGCATCACTGGCGGCACCAAGTTTTGAGTCACAGCTTGCAGGCCGATCTGCAGGTGTTCAGATCACAACATCATCAGGTATCATCGGTGAGGCTCCACGTATCCGCATCCGCGGTATAGGATCGATTTCTCAGGGAACTTACCCGCTTATAGTTGTCGACGGAGTTCCGATTTTTACGGGAGACCTTGGAGGTTACGCAAGTAATAACGCATTAGGCGATATCAATCCGGCAGATATTGAATCTATTGAAATCTTAAAAGACGGTTCAGCTACAGCAATTTATGGATCGCGTGCAGCTAACGGTGTAATTCTTATTACTACAAAAAAAGGAAATAAAGGGAAATTAAACATGAGCTACAACAATTACTTCGGGGTAGCTACGCCTGTTAAAACCTTTGATCTGTTAAATGCCGAAGAATTTGTTACCATTACCAACGAAAAAAGAAAAAATGCAAACCTGTCCGATATCGCAGTAGGCACCGATGTGGATACCGACTGGCAAAAAGCAGTTCTTCGTCAGAATGCATTTCAGCAGGACCATAACCTGGCATTGTCAGGAGGAAGCGATAGAAACAATTATTACTTTTCGATGGGTTATACAACTCAGGAAGGTGTTGCCTTACCTAACGAAATGAGCCGGTATACATTCCGTGCCAATGTTGAGCAAAAAGCAACCAAATGGTTATCAATAGGAACAAATGCCTCCGTATCCCGTGCCGATTATTCAGGATTAAATACAGGTACAAACGCACTCTCGGGAAATATAACATCGGCAATCCGTCAGTTACCAAATACCCCTATTTATGACCCCGATGATCCAACAGGATATAATATCGACGATATTAATAAAAATTACGTGGGCAGATGGAAAAACCTTCAGTCAATAGATGATAACTATCCAAATATCAAGTACACACTGGATAAGAATAAATATAAGACAAAAGACTTACGCATCATTGGAAATGCCTTTGCGGTAGCCGACATACTCCCTTCACTAAAGTTTAAAACACAGCTAAGTGTGGATAATGTTGTTGCAGAAGGTTTATTATACTGGAACCCGCTCCATGGCGATGGTCAGAGTTCAAATGGCCGCGTACAGAACAACTATCAGAACCTTACCCGCTGGAATTTACAAAACATCCTCACTTTCAACAAGACTTTTCTTGAATTTCATAACCTGGGCCTTGTTCTTGTAAACGAATTTCAGAAACAGAACAACAACAGCTTCTTTGGTTATGGAACCGACCTTTCGAACGAGTTTTTCAGTGAAAATCTGATTAGCGGTTCGTATGGAACACAGCTGTCAGGAGGAAGTTTGACCCAGAATGGATTTACTTCCTACGCTGCCAAATTAAATTATAATTATGCCGGAAAATATTTCTTCCAGGCCTCCATTCGCCGCGATGGAATTTCATCCCTGCCGAAAAATAACAGGTATGGTACTTTCCCGGGAGCATCTGTTGGCTGGACCATTTCGAAGGAATCGTTTATGTCTGCTCTGACTTTCATCTCCGACCTGAAAGTAAGAGCTTCCTATGCTGAAGTAGGTAATACCGATATTGGTAACTACCCTTATCTTGGACTATATGGCGGAGCTAAATATGCTGACTACAACGGACTTGCCTTTGTTCAGATTGGGAACGACCAGCTAAAGTGGGAAACTAGTAAAAAATCGGACGTTGGCTTTGATTTAGGAGTTTTAGACAATAAATACCGGTTAACTTTCGACTATTACATCAACAACCAGGATGGTCTTATCCTTGGTGTTCCTACTCCAAATTCCTTTGGTATTCCTGGTAACCAGATTGCAAAAAATATTGGTTCTATCAAAAACTGGGGTTACGAATTCTCAATTGAGGCAAACATTGTGAGGACAAACGATCTGAACATTTCATTGGACGGTAACCTCACATTGGCTGATAGCAAAGTAAATACTCTTGTAAATCACCAGGATATTTTCACTTCCTATTTTCAATCAATCCCTTATGCTATCATAAGAGAGGGTGAATCCCGAATAGCACTGTATGGTTACGATTTCCAGGGGGTTAATACAGCAAATGGTAACCCTATTTACCGTAAACCGGATAATACGCTTGTTCAGGGAGATATTACCTCCTCAACCTATAAGGTTTATAACCCGGATAATCCGGGAGATTTATCAACCGCTGCAACCTTAACTTCAGTTGACAGAAAGGTATTAGGAAATGCCCTTCCAACTTATTTTGGTTCTTTCGGCCTCAAAGCTACTTATAAAGGAATTGACCTGAGCATGATGTTTCGTTACAGCGGAGGCAACAAGGTGATGAACCGTACCCGCATGGATTTATTAAATCAGAAGTTTCAGAATAATGGTAAAGAAATCCTTGGAAGATGGCAAAGTGCAAACGCCCCCGGGGATGGCTGGACTCCAAAATTATGGTATGGAAAGGATCCTTTTGTTAACCTTACCGACAATACCAGCACACGATGGGTGGAAGACGGAGACTTCCTGAAAATGCAAAACATTACAATAGGGTACACATTACCCGAATCGCTTGTAAAAAGAGCAGGAATTAAGAGCTTACGAATATTTGTTCAGGCACAGGACGTTTTCTGTTTGTCCAATTACACAGGTATCGATCCGGAAATGGAATCGGGTGGTGTGGATTATAACGGAACTCCACGTCAGCGGGTTATAACAGCTGGTTTAAATCTTAATTTATAGTCAATCAAATAAAACTTGAACAGATGAAAAATTTCAATATCATAAAGAAATTTGCGAAGGCTGCGTTTGGACTTCTTGCCCTCGTAAGTGTATCGTGCGAAGACATCATTGATCTTACTCCATACAACAATGTTTCCGAAGCATCCGCTTTCTCAACTCCATCACTGGTGGCCTTATCGGTTACAGGTGTTTATAATGCTGCCCAGCTGGGATATTATGATGCTGCTTACCGCGGTTATCCTTTTGGCGCAGCTTTTATTGAACAGGGCGATTGCCGTGGAGAAGATGCTGTAAACGTAGGAACTTTTTACCAGTTGACTTACACAGCTACCTATAGCACCACTACCGCGAACAATGTATGGATGTGGAGCGATAGTTACAGATTGATCAATCGCTGCAACATCATTATCGAAGGAGTTAAAAAAGCTGGAGAAACAGGAGTAATCACTTCGGCAAAAGCCCTCGAATACGAAGCTGAAGCTCGATTTCTCAGGGCGCTTACCTATCATGAACTACTCATTCATTTTGCCCGCCCTTATAAACATACTCCAGATGCATCGCACCCGGGCGTTCCTTACCATGAAACTCCTTTTACCACAGCTGGAGCAATTGAACAAGGTTTGAAAGTTGGAAGAAGCAGTGTTGCAGATGTTTATTCCAAAATACTTACTGACCTTGAATTTGCTGAAACCAATCTTCCGGCCAAAGCTGACCGCACAGGTAACTTGAAAATTACAAGAGCCAACAAGGGCGCAGCAGTGGCTGTTAAAACACGCATTTACATGCATCTTGG
This sequence comes from Bacteroidota bacterium, assembly GCA_021779665.1. Lineage (GTDB taxonomy): Bacteria > Bacteroidota > Bacteroidia > Bacteroidales > JAAUTT01 > JAAUTT01. The sequence goes on from JAJYAG010000081.1 coordinate 25,930, forward strand.
TCAGTTCGACAAGGTAAAAACCGAAGCGGCCAAGTTTTTAACCGGAGGAACCCTGGCTGGCGTTTATTCCCTGACAACTGATCCGGCAGGACCTTTTACAGCTCCCTACAACAATACAGAATCCATTTTCGGACTGGAAAGTTCAGCTTCCAATAATCCGGGAGTAAATGCAGCCCTTGCATCTCAGTACAACCGCCGCCAGCTTGTTGCAATAAGTCCTATTATCTGGAGAAATTCGTCCTGGCTAAGCGATGATAAAAGAAGGGCCGAAAGTACTTTTGTAGTTACTACTTCGGGGGGCGCAAAATTCACAAATAAATACAAGGATGGTACCAACTATACCGATCCTTCGCCGGTTATCCGCTATGCAGAGGTGCTTCTGAACCTTGCTGAAGCTTATGCCAGAACAAATGATGTTGCGAACGGATTGACATATTTAAATATGGTTCGTAACCGTTCGTTGGCTAATGCAGCAACTCAGGCATACAAAGTAACCGACTTTGCTGATAATGTTGCCCTATTGGCGAAAATACTCGACGAAAGAAGAATTGAATTTGTTTTGGAAGGAAGAAGATGGTCGGACATCAGTCGTCTGCAGAAAGATCCTTATTTCCCCATCAACGGAATTCCGGCAAAAATAGCAAACGCTGTACCGGCAGGTTCTTTGTATACCCTTGGCACTCCTTATTCCGGTGCATTAGGAGTAGCAACTATACCTTACGACGATTTCAGATTTTTATGGCCAATACCCCAGGCTGAAATTAATGCCAACCCCATTCTGGCAGAGCAGCAAAATCCGGGATGGTAGGGCATGCGTTAGGTTGGATTTATTTAGGTTTATTTAAGTTTAGGATGCAGGCGGATTGATTCCGCCTGTTTCCTTTTTATATAGCATGTTTTTAAATTTAAATTAAACTCCATTTAGAATTGCATTGTTATATTTGTCGAAAAACGCAATTCTATGAAGTATAAAACCGTATTACTGGCTTTTCTGATATTAAGCCAGCTTAACCACAACGTTTCGGCGCAGCAGGACAATCAGGTGAAAAACATCATTATGCTTATTCCCGATGGCACAAGTATGGATATTCTGGCCCTCAGCCGCTGGTACAAGTATGGAATTTGTCAGCAGGATGCATGCTGGCTAAACATCGATCCCTATATCACAGGATTAGTTAAAACACATTCGTCCGACGCTCCTATCGGCGATTCGGCTCCTACTGGCAGCACCTATGCTACAGGTTACCTTTCCCGTACCGGTTTTGTAGCTACCTATCCAACATCATCGGGAAAAGATAAGGATTTGGTCCCTGTCGACCCCAAAAGAGCTTACCAGCCACTTTATACAATTCTGGAAGCAGCAAAATACAATGGCAAATCGACCGGATTGGTATTTACCTGTCAGTTTCCTCATGCCACTCCTGCCGATTTTTCGGCTCACACTCCAAAACGCGATAAGTATTTCGACATCTCAAAACAAATGGTTTATAACCGGCTAAATGTTGTTTTTGGAGGTGGAACGCAATATCTTTCTCCGGAGAAAAGAGACGATAAAGAAGATCTTGTCTCGGTTCTTAAACAAAAAAACTACAAATATGTGACCTCGAGGCAGGAGTTTTCCGGAATTGGCGCATCCGACTCTCTGGTCTGGGGCCTCTTCGCTCCTGATGCGCTCCCTTATGATATTGACAGAGATAAAGATGCCGTACCTTCCATTTCTGAAATGACTAAGAAAGCGCTTGAAGTGCTGTCTCAAAATAAAAAAGGTTTCTTTTTAATGGTTGAAGGAAGTAAAGTGGATTGGGCCGCTCATAATAACGATCCGGTCGGAATAGTAACCGAATTCCTTGCTTTCGATGAGGCTGTGAAAGAGGCTATCGACTTTGCAAAAAAAGACGGTAACACCGCAGTAATAGTTTGTCCCGACCACGGCAACAGCGGTATTAGTGTTGGCGGACCAAGGACCAGATCGGGATACGATACACTTGGCGTTTTAAGTTTGATTGAACCTCTGCGCAATTGCAAACTTACATCTGAAGGTATGGCTGATAAAGTTGCCAAAACAACCAATGATGAGCAGATTGGCGATATTTTCAAGGAATATGCAAGCATTTCTCTTACCAAAGAAGAGCTGGAATCAATCAATACTGCAAAAAAATCCTCAGGATTATCGAAAACAATTGCCAAAATTTTTACCGACCGGTCTTTTGTTGGTTTCACAACAACTGGTCATACCGGCGAAGATGTGATGCTTGCAGTTTATCACCCCAATAATTATCGCTTGGGAGGTGTGGTTCAGAATTCGCAGGTAAATGCATATATGCGCGAAATCTCAGGCAATGTAAACCTGGATGAACTTACACAAAAATTCTACAGCCCCGATTCAGTTGCCTTAAAAGGCCTCTCGTGGAGCATTACCCCCAAAGTTGATACCCTGAATACAACTCAATATGCCAAACTGATTGTAAGAAAAACTCCCAAGTCGAAAATGTGGGCTGAAATAAAAGCCTATACCGACTTTGCTACCATTTACAACAATAATAAGGTAGTTAAAACAATACCTTTGAATAGCGTGGTTGTTTATAATTATCTGGAAGACAAAAACAATAAGAAAAAATTAATCATGCAGCGTTTCTATGGTCCTCAAAACCTGAGTGAAATATTAATGAAAGAATTAAAATAACATTCTTAACAAAAAAGCCCGGTAGAAAAACTCTCCGGGCTTTTTTGATATATTATCGTCTCCTTTTCGGGAATAAGCGGATATGGCTTATCTGTGAATGCCGTAACCTTTTGAGCCAATATTTAGGATCGAAGGTAGCAATATGCCTTTCCACCTTCTCTTTATAAATATCGTTAATGGTGACAAGAATGGCTGTTTCTTCAACCCCTCCAAAATGAGGATTTATGGCAGTTCCGAATACTTTCATGGTTGGCGAAAGGTCCATGTAGGAATTAATAAGAGGTGGAATTATTTCACCAAGGTTCCTGACTGATTTTCTTAATATCTTATAATCTTCTTCATAATCCTTTCCCGAAAAGATGTGCCCGAGAACTTCCCGGTTCATATGTGTTTCCATGGGATAT
>JAJYAG010000259.1 GCA_021779665.1 Bacteroidota bacterium
GCCTCACTCACCAAAAAACGATGCCACAGGTGCGGCGAATCTGCAGTTTGCTGCTATAGTTCCCAATCTGGGACCTTATCAGGAGTTTCAGGCAATGCCTGCAAGTCCCCAAAAATGGTATACTCCCAATATGGAAGTGAAAAATGGAATGCTTAAGCTTCCAGCAGGCCCGGGATTGGGATTTCAGTACGATCCTGCTTTTATTAACAGCGCTGTTAAACTCTGAATTCACAGACTTTTCAGATTACAACCGACTGCAGATTTTCCGACAATGGAAATTCTTCCGTCGGCTGATTTGCAATTCTGCAACCGAAATCAACACCATATCACAGGGGCTCACACTCAAAATTGCCCTTTCCAGTAGCTTTTTACTCCTATAATGATTAGTTTTGGGATTATTAATCAATCAAATGTTAAAAACATGAGAAATCTTGCATTATTAATTGCTCTCTTTTTGAGCCTTGCGTCTGGCATCCAGGCACAGGCGTGGAAGCCTGCCGGTGATAAAATTAAAACACCATGGGCCGAAAAAGTAGATCCTGCCAATCCTCTTCCCGAGTACCCCCGGCCTCTGGTGGAGCGTAGCGATTGGCAAAATCTCAATGGATTATGGGATTATGCCATTCTTCCAAAAGGCGCGGCACTCCCTTCCAAATTCGATGGTAAAATTCTTGTGCCTTTTGCTGTGGAGTCCAGCCTCTCAGGCGTGATGAAAAATGTGGGTGATGCCAATGAGCTTTGGTATTCCCGTACTTTTTCAGTGCCTGCCAACTGGAAAAATAAGCATGTGATCCTCAACTTTGGCGCTGTCGACTGGAAGGCCGATGTTTGGGTGAACGATATTAAAATTGGCACCCACACAGGCGGTTATACAACTTTCAGCTTCGATATCACTCCCTGGCTTGCCGCCGGAGCAAATCAAAAGCTGGTGGTACGTGTTTGGGATCCGACCGACAAAGGTTACCAGCCCCGCGGAAAGCAGGTGGATAATCCCCGCGGAATTTGGTACACTCCTGTAACAGGTATCTGGCAGACCGTTTGGCTTGAGCCGGTAAATGCCAGTTTTTTAAAGGAAGTTAAAACCGTTCCAAACATTGATCAGGGCTCTCTTGCAGTAAGATGTGCCCCTCAGAACCCCGGAGCAACTGATCTGGTTGAGGTAAAAGTGCTCGACAATGGAAAACTTATTGGAAAAGGTATGGCTGCTGCCGGCGAAGAAGTGCTGGTTGCTGTTCCTAATGCACGCTTATGGTCGCCCGACGATCCATATTTATATCAGCTTGAAATCTCACTGATGCGGAATGGCCAGGTACTCGACAAAGTAAAGAGTTATGCCGGGATGCGCAAAATAGCTGCCAAACGAGATAAAGACGGTATTTTCCGCCTTGAGCTGAATAACAAACCTGTATTTCAGTTTGGTCCGCTCGACCAGGGCTGGTGGCCCGACGGACTGTATACAGCTCCCACAGATGAGGCGCTGGCGTTCGACATCAGGAAAACCAAAGATTTCGGTTTTAACATGATCCGCAAACATGTGAAAGTTGAACCTGCACGCTGGTATTATCATTGCGATAAGTTGGGTATCCTGGTATGGCAGGATATGCCAAGCGGCGACCGCAGTCCGCAATGGCAGCAGCGCAATTACTTCAACGGACAGGAACTTGTTCGTTCTGCGCAGTCGGAAGAAAACTACCGTGCCGAATGGAAAGCCATCATGGACCTTGTATACTCCAATCCGTGTGTGGTTACCTGGGTGCCGTTTAACGAAGCCTGGGGACAATTTAAAACCCCCGAAATTGTGGAATGGACAAAGAGCTACGATCCGTCGCGGCTTGTAAACCCTGCCAGTGGAGGTAATCACTACGATGTGGGCGATATGCTCGATATCCATAACTATCCCGCTCCCGAATTCCCGATGTACGACGGCAAACGCGCCTGTGTGCTGGGCGAATTTGGCGGAATAGGTCTGCCGCTGGAGAACCATCTCTGGGTGAACGACCGCAACTGGGGCTATGTTCAGTATAAAAACTCCGACGAGGTTACAAATGCCTATATCGACATGGTCGATAAGCTTAAAACCCTCATTCCGCGCGGATATTCAGCAGCTGTCTATACCCAGACCACCGATGTGGAAGTGGAAGTAAACGGCCTGATGACTTACGACCGCAAAGTGATCAAAGTGAATGAAGAAAAAGTTAAGAAAGTCAACAGCGAAGTTTGTAATTATCAGTTCTGAGATAGGACTCAAAGATAATAGGAAGAAGAGGCGGTTGGTAACAATCGCCTCTTTGCGTTTAGGATGAAGCTTTGCCGGTAATTGTTTTTCACTTATGCTAAAAAGTATACTTCCGTCATCTAAATGTTTTGAAAGTATTTATAAGTTTGCTTATCGAATTTAAAAGCGTTGGAAAAGATTTCTACCGATATAGAGCTTGTAAGTAAATTACAGTTGGGCGATGTTGAAGCTTTCGACCAGATTTATAAGAAATATTCAACCAGGTTGTATGCCTTTGGTATGAAATATTTTAAATCGGAAGCTGAGGCTGAAGAAATGGTTCAGTCGGTTTTTCTTAAAGTTTGGGAAACCCGGACCAATCTTAAAAAGGAACTTTCCTTTAATTCCTATCTGTTTACCATCGCTTATAATGATATCTGCAAAATATTTCGCAAGAGAAATTATAATAACCAGTTTGTTTCCGATTATCTGCACCGGAACTCAGAAATTTCATCCGAAACAGAAGATAGCGTTGACTTTCGTTCTGTATTGAGCCGGGTGGAACAAATCATAGATATTCTCCCGGATAAGCAGAAACTGGTTTTCCGGAAAAGTCGCTTCGAAGGCTTGTCATCCAGGGAAATAGCCGATGAACTGAAGCTTTCTGTAGGAAGTGTTGATAACTATATCTCCGATGCTCTGAAATTTCTGAAGAGCAACTTAAAAAAGGACGATTTACATCTCATGTTATTCGTTTTCCTCTTTTTTCTGTAATTCCAAAATCTATTGCTGTTTGAATTTTGCTGAGACTGGTTTTCAGTATATTATCTCTGTTTTTATTGAGTGAAGCAAAAATCTTTAAAAAAATGTGTAATTTTTATATGAGATTTATTTGAGTTGTGGATATAATTAAAAAACAGATATAGGTTTTTGAAAATGAATGCCAGGCAAGAAGATATTGAAAAGTTGAAACGATATGTCGAAAGTCATACAGCCGGCATTGAGAAACAAGAGATTGAACATCTGTTTTTAAACGGTGAAAACGATTTTTTACTTCGCCAAACACTTGAAAAGGATTGGTATAAAATGGAGGGGACACCTTCTGATAAAAATATAGACCATATCCTCGACAGGATTCATCATACTATCCGAACGAACGAATCAGCCTGTGAGCAAAAACCAGTCCGGAGACTTCTTCGCCTTTATTCAAGGATTGCAGCTGTATTACTTCTTCCCCTCTTGGCTTCAGGACTTTTGTACTATTTTTTAAGCCGGGCCGATATTGCTTCAAATTCTGATTTTGCGGCTACCATTTATGCTCCAATGGGTGCGAGGGTTAAGTTTAATCTTCCCGATGGTACTTCGGGTTACCTTAATGGAGGTTCTGAACTGAGGTATTCGGCTAATTTCTTAAATAACCGGCAAATCTGGTTTAAAGGCGAAGCATGGCTCGACGTCAAACACGACAAAAAACATCCGTTTGAGATAAAAACTGAGAACTCGAAAATACGGGTATTAGGTACCAGTTTCAATTTAAGCACCTATCCGAACGAAAAATTTGTGGAAGTGGTTTTGAAGGAAGGAAAGGTTGAGTTTATTGATGATAAAACCAATCATAAGGTTATAATGGCTCCCTCGGAACGGTTGATCAGTCAGAATGGTGAAATAAAGAAACAAGTGGTAGATCCCGAAAAATATTCTGCATGGACAGAAGGTAAACTGATTTTCCGCAGCGATTCCATGGCTGAAGTCGCACGCCGCATAGAGCGCTGGTATAATGTTAAGGTGACGCTTGTTGGTAAGGATATCGAAAAATACAAATTTCGTGCAACCTTCCAGGACGATAAGCTTGAGGATGTGCTGAAATTCCTATCCATGACATCACCTATCTCTTACAGGATAATTCCGCGGAGAATATTGCCTAACGGTTCGTATACCAAAGAAGAGGTTACAATTTTTAATATAAACTAATATTAACTACTCAGGCATGAAAACAAACATGGGACCTTAGAAGGTCATAAAAAAGGGAGGTCGCGCCAACGAACTCCCCAAAAAATAACTACTTATTTTTTAACTTTTAACACATCAAATTTATGAAAAATAGCCGACCTAAATTAGGGTTGTTTAACAATTCTTTTATCAAATTACTACTAGTTATGCGTATTTCTATACTACTACTATTAATTGGAATATTGCAGGTTAGAGCCTTAAACTCCTATTCTCAGGAGAAGCGGATTTCCTTGAATCTTTCGGAAACAAAACTTAATACGGTTTTGGATAAAATAGAAAGAGAAAGCGAGTTTTATTTTCTGTATAACGAAAAACTTCTGGATGTTGACCGTTCAGTGAGTATTGAGGAAAATAACCAGACAATCAGTGCTATCCTCGATAAATTATTTGCAGGAACAAATGTTAAATACACCATTATAGACCGTAAAATTATTCTGGCTCCAAGTTACCTGAGTAAAGGACTGGAAGAGAGTTTAGCTCAACAGCAGAAAATTCAGGGGAATGTAGTTGATGCCTCTACAGGTGAACCTATTATTGGAGCAAATGTGGTGGTGGATGGTACTACGCTCGGAACGGTAACAGACCCATCGGGTAATTTTAGTCTCGACATCCCAAAACAGGATGCTGTTCTGGTAATTTCTTTTCTTGGTTATGTTACCGAAAAGGTTACCCTGAATGGTCAGCCCAATGTTCAGGTGAAGTTGGTAGTGGATATTGCCAATCTTGAAGAAGTTGTGGTGGTTGGTTATGGCACTAAAAAGAAGGAAACCTTAACGGGTTCTGTAACTCAGATTAAAGCAACAGAAATTTTAACAACAAAGAGTACCAGTGTTGTAAGTAATCTTCAGGGTAAAGTAGCCGGGGTTCAGATTCGTCAGCAAACCGGTGAGCCGGGCACTTACAACAGTATGGTTAGTATCCGTGGATTTGGTGCGCCGCTGTTGGTTATCGACGGAGTCGCCCGCGACGGCATGTCGGATTTTGAACGACTTAATCCGGAGGATATAGAAAGTATATCGGTACTGAAGGATGCTTCCGCAGCCATTTACGGTATGAATTCCGACAATGGGGTGATTATTGTTACAACCAAAAAGGGAAAGCAGGGTAAGACTAAATTTGCATATTCAGCAATGGTGGGAACAAAAGAACCAACCAGCATGCCGCAATCAGTCGATGCTTATACTTACAGAGTGCTTAAAAATGAAATGGATCGTAACATTGGCCTTGCTGCCCCATTCACCGATGAAGAACTTGCCAAATGGAAAGCTGGTGTGGAACCCGGTTACCAGGATTACGACTGGATCAATAATATGCTTAAGAAATCTACATCTCAGCAGCAGCATAACTTTTCAGTAAGCGGAGGTAATGAAAAAATAACATTTTATTCAAGCTTAGGTTATTTGCAGGATAATGGGCTTTTAAAAAGTGATATCCAGAAATATGAAAAGTATAATTTCCGGACAAACATTACAGCCAATTTAACAAAGCATTTAAAGGGTACATTTACCTTCTCTGGTAAATACGACGAAAATAAATCTCCTACCGGTTCTTACTTCTGGTTGTTCAAACCCATTATTGCGTCCGACCGTGGTATCGGTCCTTACACTGTTAATAACCCGAACCATCTTACAGCAAATACGTCAGAGAATTTTAACCCGCTGGCGCAGGCAACAGAATCTATTTCAGGGTATGACAAATGGAATAACTTTCAATATCAGAGCACGGTGGAACTGGTTTACGAAGTTCCGTTCGTGAAGGGATTAAGCGTAGGTTTTACCGGTGCATACGACGGAAATATTAACAACTATTCCAACCTTGCGAAGGCTTATACATTATATGATAAAATGTCCGATGCTGTTGTTAAGTCGGTGGCTCCGGCAAAATATCAAAATGCCAACACTTTATTCAGAAGACTAGATTTCCAAAGTCAGATTTCGTATAAAAGCACTTTTGGCAAAGCTCACAATGTTGGAGCAACGCTTGTGTACGAAGCCAAATCAATTGATAATGATTATTTAAGAGCGCTCCGTCAGTACGATAATGTGTATACAACTGATATTATCGATCAGGGTAGCCCCACAAACATGCAAACCGGGGGAAACCGTTCAACCCAGAAATATCTTTCGTTACTTGGTCGTTTTAATTACGACTACAAAAGCAAATACCTGATAGAATTTGCTTTCCGTAACGATGGTTCGTACCGCTATGCTCCCGAATCGCGCTGGGCTTTCTTTCCATCGGTATCAGGAGGTTGGCGCATATCTGAAGAGTCGTTCATGAAAGATAACCTGGCTTTAATTTCAAATCTGAAACTTAGAGCATCGTACGGTTTAATGGGTGCTGATGCCGGAAACCCTTTCGAATACATTGCCGGTTACCAGTTCTCGGGATTTGATGGCGGATATGTTTTTAATAACAACCTTTTAACTTCGGGCGCTTATCCTCCGGGTGTTGTAAATAATAATTTGTCATGGATTAAAACCCGCACCATCGATATTGGTATGGACCTCGACCTCTGGAATGGAAAACTTGGCTTTGTTGTCGACGTTTTCCAGAAAAACCGTGATGGTTTGCTTGCCACACGAGTGCAGTCGGTTCCCAATACCTTCGGAGCTCCTTTTCCTCAGGAAAACCTCAATACCGATGTTGTGAAAGGGCTTGAATTTGCCGTATCTCATAAAAATAAAATCGGGAATTTTGAATATGGAGTAGGCGCAAATTTCACCTATTCAAGAAAATATCTGCTTCATACGGAAAGAAAACCATACTCGAGTTCATGGGAAGAATGGAAAGATCCATGGGGACAGGATCGTGTTATTGGTCGTGAATGGAT
>JAJYAG010000082.1 GCA_021779665.1 Bacteroidota bacterium
AAATACTAAATACTAAATACTAAATACTAAATACTAAATACTAAATACTAAATACTAAATACTAAATACTAAATACTAAATACTAAATACTAAATACTAGATACTAGTTACTAGTTACCAGATACTGTATTCATTCCAGCTTTTTCTCATAAGCAATATTAAAAGTTTTCCAGAAGTCAGGATCGGGTTTAACGGGGTTCCAATAGAGAGGAGTTGTTTTGGGAATGATTTGGGAATAGGGAAACTCCTCCGAAATGGAAGGAGTTATTTTATTTACATAGAATTCGCGGTGTTGATAAAAACCATTGTATTTACCAGCCATGCGGTTTCCGGCTGCATCGGCCAGTTCGGCAATGGTAAGGGTAAGATCTCCGGCATCAGTCAAATCCTTAAGGGTTTCTTTATCGATTTTAAGATATAACCTGACAATATTTTTTGAAACTACCGATTTCTCAAGTGCAATTTTAGTTTTGCCATATCGTACACTAAAATTCATAGTGTCAGCACCTGTAATGGAATCAACAGGTCGGTTAAAATTCAGTTCCAGGATTTTCTGGTTTTTGCGAAGTACAGTTTGCTTCACTACAAATGTTGAAGTATCTATCCGGTTTCTTATTTTAAAGTAATTTCCAAACGAGAGATATTGCGGGTAATATTTTCCGTTCACTTCTCTGTATTCGATTTTGAGGCTGTATAAACGCCCATCATAGTCTTTATTGAAAATGTAGGTGTTGTAAACTATTTTGGAAATGGCCAGGTTATCTTTCCGGAGCACCATATATCCTTTTGCAGAGAAGTTGTCGGTAGAATCATATCCGTAACGGTTGTTGTACTGGAAGCTGATACTGTACACCTGCGTATCGTTCAGGTAAGTAATGCTGTCGATTCTGAAATCGTGGTTATGCACAAAGCTTTTAGAAAAAATATCAATAAAGGAAAGTGTAAACCGGTTATAATTTCTCAGCACGTCGTGGCTGCGCAAAATCAGAAATTCGTTGCCATCCATCGGGTGGATGTAGGCGCCGGGAATGAATTTCATCTTTTTATTATCGTACAGCATAATGTTAGTGCTGTCGTAAAGGTATTGCGGATTATACCGGAGCTGCAGCAACTTTAACCGCGATGTCTTTATATCCTCGGCTGCAAAACCGCGATCCTCCACCTCAATAGCGGCTTCGAGCAAATTAAAATATTTATTTTGTTTTTGAAGGTAATCGCGGTAGTAACCTCCAATCTGGAAAGGTTCCTGCGGATAATTGAACTTCATGGAGTCGATAGCCCTTTTTATGAGTTTTTGAGCTGTTCCCTTTCTGTTTTTCGATTTCACAACTACCTGATCGAGTACATGCGGAAAAGGCTTCAGCTTAATTTTCAGGTTATCGCGGTCTTTATTTTTTGCAATGGGGATATGGTAATTTTTGAAGCCCAGCGCGGAAATATAAATGGTATCATTTTCAAATTCAGCGGGAATATGAAAAGTGAATTCGCCCTCATCATTTGAAACAGTCCCTATTCCGGTATTTTTAATGTAGATACCGGCAGCATTTACGGGTTCATCGTTTTCCGAATTGATAATTTTCCCTTTCAAACCAATATAATTTTGGGAAGTAGCAGGTAGGCAATTAATAATAATCAGGACCAAACAGATTACAGGTACCCGGCAAATTTTATTCCTGCAGTAAAGATGAATATTGAAAATGCTTAAAAAAAATCCTGTCATAGTCTCAATACCGGTAACGTTTGTAAGATCAGTTCTGAAGCTAAAACCCTATGGAAAGTTACGGAATATATAAAATATCCAGTGATTTAAACCTTCTAAAAATTTAAATGTTGGCGAGGAACGTTCCAAAGCATGGATTTTTTCCTGTTGTAACTCCTCACGATTCGTTATATTTGCCGATTATAATTACGGAATGCAAGTGAAACACGAAGACAGGCCTTTAATTCTGGTTACAAACGATGATGGTTACAGGGCCAAGGGAATTCAGGCGTTAATAGAAGTAGTTAAACCCTATGGTAAATTGGTTGTGGTTTCCCCAAACGAACCACAGTCGGGCATGTCGCATGCCATTACAGTTAAATACCCGCTGAGGCTTGAAAAATACGAGGAAACCGAGGATGTGCTTTTTTATATATGCAGCGGAACTCCGGTGGATTGTGTTAAAATAGCCATGAACCAGCTATTTAAACGGAAACCCGATTTGCTGGTCTCAGGTATAAATCACGGAGCAAATTCCTCATCTAGTGTGGTTTATTCGGGTACCATGGCAGCTGCCATGGAAGGTTGTTTATACGAAGTGCCTTCTATCGGCTTTTCGTTGCTCGACTTCTCTCGCGACGCCGATTTTTCAGCCTGTATCAGGCCAGCACAGAAAATAGTTGAGAATGTACTGAAGAATGGTCTTGAAAAAGGAACTTGTTTAAATGTGAACATTCCCAATGTGAAGGAAGAAGAAATGAGGGGCATCAGAGTTTGTCGTCAGAACCGGGGGGTTTGGCGTGAGGAATTCGATAAGCGCACCGATCCCAATAACAAGGAATATTATTGGTTAACAGGTGAATTCTACAATTTGGAACCTGAATCGGATGATACAGATGAATGGGCGCTGCATCACAAATATATTTCGATTGTTCCCGTGCAAACTGACCTGACAGCATACACCAGCTTAGATAACCTTCGTAAGTGGAATTTTTAAAACCTGACAATTAATGGTTAAAAAGAACCGGTTCGACGATTTAAAACTTGGAATTATTATGGGACTGATAGTTCCTGCGATGGGTTTTATCCTTTTTTACCTGTCGAGTTTCACCAAAGTACCTTTTACCTACTTTGTACAACATGCCATTGAAATTGAGACTGTGTCTAAAATTCTAAGTCTTTCATTGTTGCCCAATCTGCTTGTTTTTTTCCTGTATATCTGGAAGAATTATTACCTGACTGCCCGGGGCATTCTTATGTCAACCATTATCTGGACCTTTTCGATAGTGCTTATAAAGTTTCTGGCTGAGTAATTTTTCATCCTTCATACATTCTTATATAGCAAACCAATAGCTTAACTTGATCATGAATACATTGGTTGGAGTTACTCCAAACAACTCTCCCATGTTTTTATCAAGCGAGGAATAATACACATTCTCCCGGCTGCGACGATTGTTTTCCCAAACCAGGTATAGTGTAGAGCCCGGCAGATATTCCCAGCGTGCCACAAGATTCGATCTGAACTCCCTGAAACTGAAATCTGGTCGTGTAAACGAGTAGCTATTGCCATTTTCCGTAACCGAATATTTATTGGTGGCAGCATCGTAGGTCATTTCTGCTGGGGTAATTGTATGGTACCGCTCTTTCATTTCATCCGACCGGGTATTGGCCGCACGCTTAAAGTCGCTGTATTCGCCACTCGACATAAATGGACTTCCATAATACTGGATTGATATATCTGGTGTGATATTGTAATTCATTCTGAAAATAAGGCTGTAGGTATTTTGTTGAATTCGTCCCATGATATATTGTTTACCCGTTTGAGCCGTCGGTTGACCAACATAGATATAGTTATCAGTATTTTTTGTGTAATTAAATTCGCTCATCAGGTAAATGTGATTACCAACCCTGAATGTCAGTCCGGGTTCGAGCATGAGGATTCTGGTAATACCATCTCCACTTACCGTACTCGAATTGTGAACTTTGAAAGATACTCTTCTCGATTTATCTGTATTGAAGATGGTATTATTTACCCACGACGAAGGCATTTTTAAAGCCGGCCCGCCACGGAGCAAACGTGTTCCCAGATCGGATAGGATGTACATTTGGTTTACAGAAATTTCCCATCGGTTCTGAAACATAGCGATCCATTCGGCAGCAATATTGTTATGCGTGTTTAAACCTCCGAAATTCCAGTAACTGTTTTGAGCAAGCGAAAGGGTGTAATTTCTGATAATGCTTTTAGGTTCAGTTTGCCGATACGATACTTTCAGATGATTTTCAATCAGGTCGGCCATATACAAATATCCAACATCGTTCAGGTCGAAGCCAGGTGACCACCAGTTAAACTTTTCGGAGAAGATAAAACGTTTATTCCCTTTACGGCCAAAACTTATATAACCACCCGATCCATTTATAGAGCGCCTGCTCGAGTCGACTCCAAGATAGTCCTGTGCATCGGGTCGCTGATAGTAATGAAGCGGATTTTGCTGCAATGCCAGCATTGCGGCTTCTTTTCCGTTTATAAAACTCAGGATACCTTTCGCATCGATATAATACTCCCTGTCTTTGAAATAGTGCAGAAAGTCAACTCCGGCGGTGACTGCATTTTTATTGAGGTAATAAAGCTGGGACTCATCCAGTAACCTATTGGTTGATGTTACCATCCCTCCAATTTGAGTATTTCCTTTATTGGCATTTTTGAGTACGCGGGCAACAAGGTAGTTGGTAAGTGGTTCAACAACTGGTTTTGTTTCAACTCCGTTAACAGTTACTTTACCAATTTCTTGCTGGGTGGTGCTTTGCAGAATTCCAACCGAAACTCCGTTGCGTGTGGTTCCGGTGAGTTTTACGGCATTCAGGATATTTGTAAACTCGGGTATTCTTGAAAATGAACTAACATTATCGACCTGTGGAGAGTAGGAGGGAGCGTGACCAATACGGCGGGAGTAAAACATCATATTCTGGTCGGGCGAAAAATCAAAAATGTGCTTTCCCTCCAGAAAGAAAGGGCGTTTTTCTTCGTAGAAAGTTTCGAAAGCGGTCAGGTTCATCACCGACGGATCGGCTTCTATCTGTCCAAAATCGGGATTAACGGTTATGTCGAAGGTGAAATTGCCAATGCCAATTTTCCCATCGATACCTGCATTGCCATTCTTCCGGAATCCTTTATTGTAAGGACTTCCTGCAATCCTGGGCTCACTTATAATTTTCCCCGATACATAAGGTAAAAACTCCACCAGGCGAGGCTTTCTTATATCCTTCAACCCGTACATTTCTCCGAACGAATAAACGTGTCCGCTGTTTTTGCGCGGAATAAGGCTCCACTGATCGGTTTCCTGGATACGACGAACAATCCGGCGAACGTGTAATCCCCAAACCATACCAGTGTCGCTGTGATTATACCGCAACTGACTCAGAGGAATTCTAAACTCCACTGTCCACGACGAATCGTTCACGGCAGTTTTTCCTTCCCAAACAGCATTCCAGTTCAGGTTTATAGTGAGGTTATCGGATACTATCAGATCTGTTTTATTTCCGCCTGCGTTGATGTTGAATTCGGTTCCTGCCCGGTAATCATGATAAGTGTCGAAACAAACGCTGATGAGGTCGCCAATGGAGTTGTCGTCGCGGTTTCCCACAAACCGGTTGATTTTGTCAGGTTCCGGATCCCAGGCGCGAAGAGCGAAGTAGATATTTTTATCGTCGTAAAGGATTTTAATGCGGGTCGGATAAGTAGGTTGAGCTCTTTCCACAGGTGTGTTCTGAAGAAAATTCTGCGACCAGCTGCCTTCGTTCTTCCAGCAGGCATCCTCAAGCTTTCCGTCAATTATGGGAGCCTCGCCCTGAAGCTTCACCGTGTAATACTTTCTTTTATAGGCTTCTTCAAAAGGAATGAGCTTTTCTTCCTGGGCTTTTAAATGCAGGCAATTCAAAAAGAACAATAAAAATAACGAAGTAGTTAGCCGGATATTCATAATTTCCAAAACGGTTAAGTGCTAAAAGTGTAAAAATAGAAAAGTTAATCATTAGTGAGCACCTGTTATGGAAAAAACAATCTCTATATTGTTTTGATTACCCAAAAACAGGAAAGCATTGAATAAATTACACTAAATTGGACGCTTCTTTGTTTCATCTCAAATTGCATGTTTATTTATGGGGGAACCGTCCAAACAATCGAGTTTAAAGTATCTTATGCTAATGTTGGGCATCCTGTTTATTGCATGGTCGGCCATTTTTGTAAAACTTGCCGGTGTATCTGGATTAAGTTCAGGGTTTTATCGCATGCTTATTGGTTCAATTGCTGTAATTCCTATTTGGATAATAAAGAGAAAACCCATAACCGATAAAAAATCGGTTTGGATTGCCATTATATGCGGCGTATTTTTCGCCTGCGATATTGCTTTGTGGAATACGTCCATAGTGCTTTCCAAAGCCTCAATAGCTACCATTCTTGGAAATCTGGCGCCAGTTTGGGTTGGATTAGGTGCTTTGTTTTTAATGAAAGAAAAACCTAAACGAATTTTCTGGGTCGGAACCATTGTCGCTCTTTTTGGAACCGCAATGATTATAGGCTTAAGCAACGTTTCAGAAATAAGTTTTACCAAAGGCCAGTTCTATGCCATTATTGCCAGTATGTTTTATGGTGTTTATCTCCTTACTGTTCGTAAAGGCAGGCTGAATCTCGATACAATCTCATTTACGGCTATTTCGATGTTTTCGAGTACAGTAATTCTTTTCATTTTTTGTCTGCTCGACGGCACCGACCTGAAAGTTCAAACCTGGCAGTCGTGGTTGTCATTGGCCGGTTTAGGTTTGATTTCTCAACTGGGAGGCTGGCTTACCATTAATTTTGCGCTTGCTTACATTAAACCTACGGTAGCTTCAGTGAGTCTTCTGGCGCAGTCGGTTTTTACTGCGTTATTTTCAATTCCGGTGCTTGGAGAATATATGACCGCTACAGAAATTGCTGGTGGTATCATAGTGCTTACGGGGATTTACCTGGTAAACCGAAAAGTTACGCTTAAGAAGTCTTAAAAAATGGTTTTTTCATTTCATTTTGTTCCATCCGGAAAGATGCTAGTCTATGCTTCTAGTTGAAGGAGGGGAAATAATCAAAAAAAAAGTCAGGACCCTTTGACAAACCCTGACTCTATCGTTAAAACTTCGGTACCCGGAGTTATGCTTTTGCTCCCTGTAACTGCATCATTCTGTCTTCGATATGATAAACCATATCAACAAATTTTTTGTCGCGTTTTATTTCGCGGGTACGGTGCGCTGGCAGGTCGTCCTTTATGTGTTCTATAATGATTCCCGGGTTGGCGGCCATAATATAAATATCGTCGCCCAGATAAACCGCTTCTGAAATATCGTGGGTTACAAGAATAATGGTGGGATGAACTTTTTCCCAGATATCGATCAGAAAATCCTGCATCTTTAAACGGGTATATGTATCCAAAGCTCCAAACGGCTCGTCCATCAGGAGTATTTCCTGGTTAACAAGCAGGCTGCGGGCTATGGCAACACGTTGCAATTGTCCGCCAGAAAGTGTGGGATACTTGGCAAATTTCTTTTCGTGGCCTTCCAATCCCACAACTTTAATCATTTCCATTGCCCTGTCGCGGGTTTCTTTTTCGGGTATGCCTTTATATTTCAGTCCCAGAGAAACATTTTCCAAAACTGTCATCCATGGGAAAGAGCTGTATTGCTGAAAAACCATGCCAATGCGCATGCTCTCGTTGCGGGGAACCGATTTGATAAGAATTTCGCCCGATGTAGGCTGCTGCAGGCCTGCAATGTATCGGAGAATAGTGGATTTCCCGCATCCCGAGGCTCCCAGCAAAACTATAAATTGACCCTGATCGGGTTTATCTTCTATTAAAAGGTTAAGATCTTTAATAATGAAGCTTTTTCCTCCGTCGTAAGTCTGATTGATATTGCGAAGCTCGATGATATCGGGCAGAGGTGTATTTACAAACTGAACACTCATAGCATTGAATTAAGCGTGTTTAAAAGGAAATAGCTTTTTGTCGAGCCACTGAAACAATTTATCCTGCAGGATACCAATTAGCACTATGATAAAAAGTATCGCAAAAACCTTATCAAGCCTGCTCTGGCGGGCTGCAGTAAAAATCAGGGCACCCACACCTCCGGTCTTGTTTACAAGTTCGGCAACAATAATATAGGTCCAGGAAATGGCTGTCAGAACGCGGATGTCGTCGAAAATTTTGGAGGTAACAAACGGCCAGTAAACCGATTTAAAGGTCTGCCAGTTGGTGGCTCCCAACGTATAGGAGGTTTGCAGGTAAATATTGTCGATTTCGCTGATCCTTTGAACCACCACCGGCAAAAGATATACAATGATACCGAAGGCAAGGAACTGTACTTTCATATTGGTTTCAATTCCAAACCAGGCTATAAAAAGACCGGTAACTGCAGTAAGAGGTATGAACCTGATTGCATCCACATACCTGCTGAGCAAACTCTTGAAAAATGGAATGAGTCCGATAATAAAACCGAGAATCAAGGATACCGCAATTGCTTCAACATACCCATAAATATTTAATTTAATGGAATAAAAAGTGTTGCGAACCAGCAAATCGTTAAAATGAAGTTCTTTAAACGATTGTATTACCGCCATGGGAGACGGTATAATGGCTCTGTGAACCCATCCGGTAAAAGTTATCAGGCTCCATAGGCCCAGGATCAGTATCAATCCTGAAAATGTAATCAGCATCGATACCTTCCTGGATGGAGTATAATTCATTTTGAATATCTTCATAAACTATTCCGATAAGAGTTGGAACTCTGTGCGGCGGTTTTTTGCCTTTCCTTCTTCGGTATCGTTGGTGGCAACCGGCTTATCCGGACCATTGCCGACAATGACAAACCGGTTGGCATCGAACCTGTGTTCCCGAACCAGATAATCAACCACAGCCTGAGCCCTTCTTTTCGATAAAGCACGATTGGTGGCTTCACTTCCTACGTTATCGGTATTTCCCTCGATACGGATGCGGGCGTTACCAAACGATTTTGCGATATCAAGAAATTCGTTGTCGATAATGTATTTGGCATTTTCATCTATTTCCGAAGATCCCGAACGGAATGCAATGGATACGCGCTTGGTGGATATGGCCTCGGCAGTTTTAGCTGATTCGCCTGCACTTTCAAATTTCACTTCATTTTCAGCTTCGTGGCCCGGGCCCGCAAGGTTCAAACTTGAAATCAAAGTTGAATTTCCTACCAAACGCCAGCTCGAAATATTATCGGTGGGATAACCAATCTTGGCGTATTTCACAGCCATTTTATTATAAATGGCCTCGCCGGTAACACCAGCATAAGTGCCTTTTGTATTGTAAAAGTTTACATTGTCGCCATAAGTACAAACCCTTACATTGTTTATTGCCTGCAGGCAAAAGTCTTCGGGTTGCTGGAGACCTGCAGCCAGAATCTTGGCAGCTTTTTGCTTGGCAGCTTCCGAAGTGTTGATTTCAGCAGCGCCCTTCATCCATCCTTCAACAAGTTTTACAAGCATTTCCTTGTTTTCGTCCACATATTTCTTCTTGGCAACAAAAACATCGGAGATAATGTAAGAAGCTTCCTTTGTACTTTGCAGAACTCTTGCACCAGTTACTTTCGAAACGCAGTCAGCATCGTCTGGGCTCCAAACCACAGCCGCATCCACCTGACCTTTTTTGAATAAATCGGCAGCGTCAATAGCATTGGCAA
Source organism: Bacteroidota bacterium (assembly GCA_021779665.1). Lineage (GTDB taxonomy): Bacteria > Bacteroidota > Bacteroidia > Bacteroidales > JAAUTT01 > JAAUTT01. The sequence continues at coordinate 9,428 of JAJYAG010000082.1, forward strand.
CTTTCACAGGATTGATATCGGAATAGGAGAGATTACCTGCTTCGAGTAACCAGAGCAGAAAGGTATGGCTGGGTGTCATTTCGGCAAAAGCAACTTTTTTACCTTTCAGGTCGGCAACATTTTTGATGGTGCGGGTAACCACAACAGCATCGCCACCGCGCGACCAGTCCGACTGAAATATAATCTGTGGTTCGTATTCCTTTAATCCGGCAACTTCGGTTGTAAAAGCATCAACTGTGGCCCACATAAGATCGATGTTGTCCGATTTCCATGCATTACGACAGTCGTTAAAGTCGTCGAGCAGTTTAAAGTCTACCATAAAACCGTAATCTTTGTAGAAACGCGATTCCTTGCTCGGACCAAAACCTTCGTTAAATAACTGGCCGCCCGAATAGCCGCCCCAGGTTACAACGCCAATGCGTATCACTTTTTCGCCTTTCAGATCACCCGAAAGTCCTTTGCCTTCACCTTTAGGAGCTATAACATTAATTAAATTGGTTTTATAAAGAAGAAATGCCAAGCCTCCGAGTATCAATATAATGATGAGGAATTTTGACAATGGCGTGAGTTTTGTTTTCATGGTTTATTTAGAGTTTAATTGGGTTAGAATAAATGTTTGTACTTGCCTTCCGATCCATTTTGGTCAGGAGCAGCTTTAATGGCAACTTTTTCAGGTGCCGGTTGGTTGAGCAAAAGCGATATACCTTCTTTTTCCATTTTTTCGAGTAATTCCATTCCTTTTTGCTCGTAAACGCCATTCTGAAGGTCGATGCTTTCTATAAAAGTAGACGATACTTCCATAAAGCGCTCCATTTCCCCGATTTTGCTGCTGATGTCGTCCACAATAGCATCCATGGCCTGATCGAACATCATCTTCTTATCGGGGTCGCCTTTTATAATGGACATAGCACGGCGCATTGCGGAATATCCGGAGCGAATGGCTTCCCGTTCCTGTTTCTTGATACGAACTTCATTTTCAATGTCTTTGATCAGATAGCCCGAGTTGTCGTACATTTTAGATAATACCCGATAAAGTATTTCCATTTTGGTAAGCAGCTCGTTGAATCGTTTGTTCGATTCTTCCAAACGTCCGTACTGACGGGTATTGATAACCACCATATCTTTATTGTTCGCCTTCTTGGCCTGTTCAGCCATTAACAGGCTTTGCTCCATCTCTTCAGAGTTAGTATTGATGATCTGTTTCAGCTTCTGGATCTGGCCTTTGAGTTTAGCTATGTGACCGTCCATTTCTTCAAGACTTTTGTGAAGACTTTCGATGTAAGTCTCGAGAATACCTATGGGATCGATGTTTACAAACAACCCGGTAATAGCCCGCATGATGCTTTTGTATATGAACCAGATGAGGTTGCGGAATTTGGGATCGAACAGCACATATAGAATGGCCCCAAGAGCTACAAAAAGAATGACTGCATGAACTGTATTCTGGAGGATAGAAACGATATAGGGCAGTAATTTATACAGCAGATATCCACCGCCAATTACTATACCGGCCATAAATATAAAACCGGTAACTCCTTCGGGTTTTTGCCAGAAAGATTTTGGACCGTTGGGCCCTTTTACAAATACATTTTGCATAAGTTAGTTTATTTTACTTAGGTTTGAGTCGATTTGGCCAAGAATTACTTCCAGGGTTTTCGAGAAGTTGTTTTCGGCCAGTTTAATTTTTGAATCAGCTTCCTGAAGCTGGGATTGAACAGCCACAATCTTCTGCTGATTATCGTTGATTTCCTGGGTTAACTTTGTAATCTGATCAGTTTTCTGTTTGTTCAGGGCCTGGAGATCCTGAATTGCTTTTTCCTTCGATTTTACCTGCTCCTGAATCTGTTTGTTCAGTTCAACCAAAAACTGTTTTTGTTCTTCCTGCAGCACTTTTTTGTAGTAGTCAGCACTTTCTTTGATTTTTTGAACAGTTAATCCCTTGGTCGAGAGCGTAGCTAAAACTGTCTGAATTTTCAGTTTTTCGTCCAGAGGAATGTTTTGCATTGCCTGCAATGCGCTCAGGAACTCCAGGTAATCTTCGCCAGGAAGGTTGTGTTCTTCAATAGCCTTCATTAAAGCATCGAAAACAGACTGGTCAAATGCTCCCGAAGGAACAGCTGCAGTTCGGGATGGCTGGGAGGTTACTGGTTGAGGAGTCTCAGGTTCTTGTTGAACAGGAGTTTGCTCGCTGGTTTCAACAAATAAGCTTGTAATTTTTTTTAAGTCAAATGCCATGTGTTGGTCCGATAAAAGTTGAGGTACGAGCAAATATAGGAATTTTTTTGAATATCGCCTGCTATATTGAAGTTTATTGAGAAGCAGGTAAAGTACATAACATAATTGACTTATGCACTATTTTCTCCTGTACACCTCACCCTGTCTTTTGTTGGTTAGCGTTAGGCGCAAAAAATTGATGATAAGTTAAAGGTTATTTTATCTCATCATCAACATTTGCCGAAGAATCCGGGTGATTATGTTCATCTTTTTTTACCAGCTCCATGCCGCATTTGGGACAATTTCCCGGTTTATCACTTCGCACTTCGGGGTGCATAGGACAAGTATAAACCTCCGCTGTCTGCTCGCTTTGCTTTTTGTTTTTAGCCGATTGGTTACAGGCACTCAAGGAGGCCACTGCTAAAAAGATTAATAACAGGATTTTCTTCATGGCTACCGCTTTTTAGTTATAAATACATAACCAATGAGGCCAAAAAAAGTTAAGTAAAGTCGACGGACAACAGACCACCGACCGCAAATGAATAAATACAAGTCGATAGAAGATGGTTCATGGTGGCTTTGTTGCACAGAAATGTAGATTTGATTTTATTGTTTTTAAGGCTGAAGGCCTTGGATAATTCAGCCCGGGGCAAAGAGAAGCGGCGCCCCGGGTAGTAGTAAAGAATGAATTTTGGCGGCGTGAGAATGTCCTAAAAAGAACTATAATTTTAACATCGCCGCAATTGTGATTCCCATTAGGTATCAACAATAATATACAAAATAGCCTCCATGGTCGATAGCCATTGCAGTGCCTTTATTTTTGACTTAAGACAAGACGGTGTAAAAATTAATTTTTACGGCGGAATTGCAAATTCCGCCGGGCACAGGTTAGAAATTACTGTATTTTGTCTTACGACTAATTACTTACGACTTACGACTAACCTATTCCTTATATCTTTCAACAATAGCATCCACATGAATCTGCGTGGTATTGAGGAATGGAATTCCCATATACGTCGGCTCGGTGAGTATTAGCGGAAACTCGGTACAACCCAGAATAAGCGAATCAATTTTATGCTTGTCCATCATTCGTTCTACAATATTCATGAGCAACAATTTGGTTTCCTCCTTAAAAATGCCTAGCTCAATTTCGGTAAAGAGCTTTTCGTGAATGATAATTTTGTCTTTTTCCTCAGGAACTACCACTTCCATGCCTTCTTTCCTGAAAACTTCCTGGTAGAATTTCTCATCCATGGTAAACCTGGTTCCAAACAATCCGAGTTTTTCAAGACCCATGCTTTTGGCTTTCTGGCAGCATGTTTCAACAATACTGATAAGGGGCAGGGGGGAGGATTCGTTTATTTTTTCGAAAGCTACGTGAGGGGTATTGGCTGTAATTGCAGCAAACCGGCATCCGGCAGCTTTTAACGATGCAATGCGTTCGTTCATCCAAACGGCTAATTTGTCGAATTCCTTGCGGTTCATCATATCGAGCAATTCGGTCATGCGAACGCTGTAAATTACTATTTCAGGGTAATCCAGTGATGTTCCGTTTTTGAAGGCATTTATGATGCGATTGTAATAATCAACTGTAGATTCGGGACCCAGTCCGCCAATTAATCCTATTTTTTGCATGTCAGTATGTTTTATTTTTTGCAAAAATACATAATATGGCTCAGAATTTAGTTGATGATTATCTTTGTTTATTCTTTCATTGTTTGTTCTATTGAAAAATCATTTTATGGGCGAAAAGAATTATTGCTACGAATATCCCAGACCTGCAGTAACGGCAGATATTGTATTATTCGGTACAAAGAACAACGAATTGTTTGTGCTTTTGATTGAGCGGGGTAATGATCCATTTAAAGGGTTCTGGGCCTTCCCCGGCGGGTTTATTGACGAGGATGAAATTATTGAAGCATGCGCAGAAAGGGAGCTGAAAGAAGAAACGAGTCTGGAAGGTATTTCTCTGGAGCAGTTTTATACTTTTAGTGAACCCAAACGGGATCCAAGGCACAGAACTATTTCGGTTGCTTTTATGGCGTATATCAACATAGACGATTATCACCCCAAAGCCGGGGATGATGCAGCCAAAATTGACTGGTTTCCTGTAAATGCTTTACCCGATCTGGCTTTTGATCACGATAAGGTACTGATGAAAGCCTTAGATGTGCTCGAAACCAAAGCTGTTATTTAGTTGGGTGCTTAACTTTTTTTCTAAGCATCTTAAAAAGTTGCCATGCCACGGGAATAGAAGCAAAAAGAACTATTCCCAAAAGAAGGTAATGGGTATAATTCAGTAAATGAGGATATTTATGACCTAATAAATATCCCAGCGTCATCAATCCTGATATCCAGATGGTTCCTCCAAGCGATACGTAATTGATAAATTGTTTTCTTTCAATACTAACAGCTCCGGCCAAAGCGGGTAATATAGTTCTGACGATCGGGAAAAACCGACCGATAATAAACGCCCATGGCCCATGTTTTTTATAAAATTCTTCGCTTTGCGTCAGATATTTCTTCTTGAAAATCCAATTATCGGGCTTGTTATACAATCGCCTGCCGAGCGATTTGCCCTGCAAATAGCCGGTGTAATCGCCAAGAATTGCCGCCGTGATAGATAGTATGATCACAAGAATTAGCGGAAAGCCTATAAATTCGGTGCCACAAAGCATTCCCGAGGTAAACACAAAATAATCGCCACCCGGAAGCACAATTCCTACAAAGAACGCTGTTTCGAGGTATATAAAAAGAACTACAAATCCTAACCCGCCATATTGAATTAGGGCATCGGTATTTTTAAAGAAATCGAGAATTGAACTAATTGCGCCTTCCATATTTTAAACTAACCATTGATCGGTTACCATTAAAATAACAATGAAGAGAATATAGAAGTTGAGACGCATAAAATACTTTTTTGGATTGAATTCTGTTTCGTGGCTGGAATATAGTCTGCTGAACTGATATATCAGCCATATACTCGAAAATAAAATTCCAAATGCAGAGGTGTATGAGTTAAGAACACCAAAATAAGGAAGCATAAAAGCAATGATTGAAGTTGCCAGCACCCATATAAAGGTAAATGCATAAATGTGCCGTCGGGTATATACTTTGGTAAGCACTGGGAATCCGGCGACCTCATATTGAGGACCATATTTCATCAGCAGCAGCCAGAAATGAGGAACCTGCCAGATAAAAAAGAAAATGGCAATCAGCACCGCATAGGGATTCGAGAGCGAACCACCTGCAGCCACCCATCCTACCAACGGTGGAATGGAACCGATTACCGATCCGGGAATTACAGCGTAGGCAGTATATCGCTTTAAATAAGTGTAAATAACATTATACCAGAACATTGCCGAGAAGCCGAGCAGCATTCCGGTTAAATTCGAACCTTTGTAAATCATCCATGAACCAGCAAAAGCAAGCAGTACAACAATAAACCAGGCCTGCGGCAGGGTAATCCGTCCTGAAGGAATAGGCCTCTTACGTGTACGTTCCATGAGCGCATCGTACCTGAACTCCTGAATGTGGTTTAGTGCTGCCGAAGCACATGCCAGCAGCAAAATACCTATAACCGACCAAAGCATGTGAGACGAAAATCCATGGTAAAAAAGCACATAACCGGCAATGGTTGTAAACATTACAGCAAAGGTGATCCGTATTTTTACCAGTTCAAGAAGGGTTTTTATGAAATTCATGTTTGTTTATTTAATAAGGCTATAGGCTATGGGTGTTTAGGTTACAAGAGAATATATTCCCTAATGCCTAAGCCCCTAAAGCCTCATCTCCTGAAGTTAATTTTCTCATTTTTTGTTCGTTCAAGTAGGCCATAATCGCTACAGCAAATACTACAAAAACTGTGTAGTAAATCCAGACCGGAATTGGAACTGGATCTCCCTTTCCGTATGAATGCAAACCGCTCAGGTAAAAGTTCACACCAAAGTAAGTCATTATTACCGAGGCAAAGCCTAATAATGCTGCAAAGTTGAAGATAAAAGCACTTTTCAGTCCGGGAACAAAACGCATATGGGCTACAAAAGCATAAACCAGCAATGTCACAAGTGCCCAGGTTTCTTTGGGATCCCAGCCCCAATAACGTCCCCACGATTCATTTGCCCAAACTCCGCCAAGGAAAGTACCAATACTTACAAGGAATAATCCCAGAATCAACGTCATTTCTATGATGCTACTAAGCTGTTTAATTGTAATTCCCAAGGGTATTCTGTTTTTTTCGTTTCGGAAAAACATAAGCAAAAGGTTCAAAAAGCCCAGTAATGCTCCCAGGGCAAAGAATCCGTAGCTTGCCGAGATCACAGAGACGTGAATGGAAAGCCAGTATGAATTCAGAACAGGAACAACATTGGTGATTTCAGGGTCCATCCAGCTAAGGTGGGCCACCGACAGGATTACCGATGCCAGCAGAGCGGTTGCTGAGAGAGCTATTTTCGATTTTCTTACAAATAACACTCCCGACAGAACTGTTGCCCAGGCAATATAGGTGAGCGACTCAAACCCATTGCTCCAGGGGGCATGCCCCGACAGATACCAACGCAGAATCAACCCTCCTGTATGGAGAACAAAACTTCCGATTAACAGAATAATCAAAATTCTCTCAAGAACCAGGAACCTGAATTTCTTTACAAACAATGAGATGAATTGAAGTAACAGCAATATCCCTCCGAACAAACTGTAGTATTTCATCAGCCGGTTGAACACGTCGAGCCGGTTGTTAAAGGTTTCCATTCTGGTAAGGGTAGGAGAAGGCATCACTTCCTTTCCATATTTTTCCTGAAAAGTATGGATAGATTCCAGAAATGTTGCTGCGTCTTTCCTGGCTTTTTCGTCGGGGAACTTCTGAACTGCCTGAAAATACATTCCCAGAATATTGGTAGCGAAAAGTGAATCCATTCCGGTGAAGTTTTTCTGGACTTCCACCGGTGAGTACCAGGTATGATTCGGATCATTTGCTTTTGGAAATATATTGAAATATTGTCCGGTATATAACATGTAAACAATATTCACCCGTTCATCGGCACGGATAATCTCGGTGTCAAATTTATTTCTTGCCGATGGCTTCTTTTTATAAGCTTCACTTACCGCGTCGGCAAGACGGTAATTACCGTCCTTATCAAAGCAGTCGTAAAACGAAACGAGTTTTTTGTCGGTTCGGAACATTTCCTGGATTTGCGGATGCGATATTTTTATCATGGGCACCTGTTTCCATTGTTCAGGATAAACATTCATGCCCAGAAATACCTGTTCAGGAGTTAAACCGTTGAAATTGCTGCTGCGCGAAATTTTCCTTATTAATTCAGATGCCAGGGTCGAAATCGGTTCCACTCTTCCTTTGCGGTCCTGAACAAGCAATTCCCCAAACTTTTTGGCTTCTTCCTTATCGACTGTCAGGGAATCAATCGGAGCAGCCTGAAGGCTTATCCCTGAAACCATCAGGATTAGAATCAGGCTGGCTGTTTTTGCTGCAGTTCCTAGTTCGGCACTTTGTTTCAGCAATTGACGGAATCTGCTTTTCGGGTTAAGCAGATTTGCCGCAAATCCTATTGCAAGCAACAAATAGCCAAGGTAAGAAACCACAGTTCCTGGCATATCACGGTTCACCGACAGGTAAGTGCCTTTCTCGTCTTCATCGTACGACGACTGGTAGAATCGATATCCACGGTATTGAAGTACATTGTTCATATAAATACTATCCTGCCGGAAATGCTGACGATTATTGTCAATTAGAGCAATATTGCTCTGGAACGATTCGGGAGAGTTGGATCCGGGATAGCGTTTCAGTATAAATTTGTTAAGCTTCAGGCTGAAAGGGACTTCTTTCCAAAGAGAACCAAAACTAAGGGTAAGATCGATGCCATTGATTGAAACCTTTTGTTTGTCGCCTTCAAAACCCTTTCCACCCCAAAGTGTAACGGTTTTATGCTGACCGTCGGATTTAATGTCAAGAATGAGGGCATCAGGTGTATTCTGATCGCGGATGATATTTTCATTGGGCATGGCTGCCATTGCTGCTTTTGGGAGAAATTGTTTCATTACCATGGTGATGTCCCCGGCTTTATAAAGCGTCAGAGGATTAAAGCGTACCGGTTTACCTGCATCTACGGTGGTTTGAGAACCCTGACCACCCATGGTCACGATCTCGAGCGGTACCTTGGAAGTCATCACAAGAGAATCGCCGCTTCGCACAATAAACAATCCATCCTTCCGGGTTGTGTCTTCAAAAGAAATGGAAGTGCCATTTTTTTCAATGTTAGTTCCAAGATTTAAGTGATGTTCTTCACGGCCATTTCCACCGGCAAGCACAAGTACAATGGCCGGATCGCCGGTTTCGGAGGGAACAAGAGATGGTATGGCATCGGTAAGAAAATTTGTGATAGATAGCTCAACTGATTTATTTCCAATATCGACTTTTTCGTTCAGCCTGTTTTTGGTCGTCGATGACAGCAAAAGCTTTTTGTGCCAGTTTTTTTCCTTTTCTTCCACAGCTAAATTGGCCTTCAGGTAATAGTCGGTTGTTGAAATAAAACTCTGCGTTTGACCTTCGCGGATATGCATCATACCTTCTTCGCCTAAATAGCGTGTTATGCCGGCCCCCACCAGGATAAGAATAAAGGCAATATGAAAAACCAGCGTCGGAATTTTTTCTTTACGCAGCAACCGGGCAATAAAAATGTTACCTATAAAATTCACGCAGATCAGAGCCAACAATAGTTCGAACCACCAGGCATTGTAAACGAGCGCTTTGGCTGTATCGGAACCATGATCATTTTCGATAAAAGTTGCAAGAGCTATAGCTACAATAAATATCAGCAGATAAATAAGCGTAGTTTGCAGTGAAAAAAGAACTTTTTTGAGTGTATTCATAATAACATACCCCTTCATCCCGGGTCAGGACTTAAAAGTTAAAACCGGATTTATAACACAATATAAGACAAAAATGTTTATGGAAGCAAGGGAGAAAATAGGAAGAAGAGGAAGATAAGGGAGTTTGGGGGAGCATATTTTACCTGGAAATCCCAGAAAAAAGGGATTTTTGATCCGATTTATATATTTATGGATCGAATATGGCCAGAGCGACTAAAACCCTATAACTTCTCCAATCATAAAAGCATCCTCGCATTCTTCTATGCCGGTCAGCTTTACTTTTATAAGGTCGTTTTCCTTTACATTGTTTGATGCGGCAAATTTTACAGGTACATAGTATTCTCCATATCCCTGGGCCCTTCCATTCTTTATTTTTTCAACAAGAATAGTCTGTTCCATGCCTAAAAGCTTATGAAAGTAGGCGATGCGGTTTTCTTCGGCGATTTTGCGGATTACTTCGCTGCGCTGACTTTTTACCGGCTCGGGAACCTGCTCGGGCATACGGTCGGCACGGGTACCAGTGCGTTTGGAATATTTAAAAGTGTGGATATGCGAAAAACCAACTTCACGGGCTACTTTTGCGGTTTCCTCGAAATCGGCACCATTTTCGCCTGGGAAACCAACCATAATGTCGGTGGTAAGATTGAAGAGAGGATTAGCCTGTTTAATTTTTTCCACCAGTTTCAGGTAGGTGGGCATGGTGTACATGCGGTTCATTTTAATCAGAATCCTGTCGCTGCCACTCTGAATGCAGAGGTGAAGGTGCGGACAGAATTTCGGGTGGCTCATCAGGCTTATAAATTTGTCGTTCAGCTCATCGGGCTCCATTGAGGAAATCCTTAACCTGAAATCTTCGGGCATATTCAGGATCTGTTCTATCAAGTCCTCAAAATGAACATCTTCGTAATAGTATCGTGAAATATTTACGCCGGTTATTACTATTTCTTTATAGCCATTAGAAACCGCCTGCCGGATGTTATCCATAATTTCATCAACAGGCCGACTTACAGCCATGCCACGAACCATCGGTATGATGCAATAGGTGCAGAAATTATCGCAACCATCCTGAATCTTGATAAAACTTCGGGTATGGAAAAGCGGATCAGTGAGTTCGTAATTGAAACGATCGGCCGTAAGCTGTTCTTTTTCTACAAGTTCGCCTTTAAAATGGGCGTCGATCAACTGGAAAACCCCCGATTTCTTTTCGTTATCAATTAAATAGGTAATGGCGGAATTGTCGCTAAAAATCTTTTGCTGTTCGGGCGACATGCATCCCATTACCACAACCATGGGTTTGTGTTTCAGCTTTGAGGCGTGATTTACAAACGTTCGCGTTTTTTGATCGCTCTGGTTGGTAACCGTGCAGGCATTTACAACATAAACATCAGCGGGTTTCTCGAACTCCACAACATCATACTCATTTCTCGAAAACTGCGATGCCAGCGCCTCAGTTTCGTACTGATTCAACCTACATCCCAAAGTTTTAAACGCTATTGTCCGCTTCATGAATTGTTTGAAATCTAAAATAAATATTTACCTCATCCTAATCCCGAATGCTTTCGGTCCTTCTCCTCAAGAAGAAGGACTTTAAATACAGGCTCTTCTTTGCTCCCCTCTCATTCAGGAGAGGGGTTGGGGGTGAGGTTTTTAAGTATATTTTCAACTTATATTACTTACCAAAACCGGAACCAATTCTCCCTCGAGCGCAAAAGGTGTAGCTTTGGTAATTTTTAAAGTGACAATTTTTCCGATCAACGACTTTTCATCACTCTTAAATCGGGCACCAATTTTGCCTTCGGTGTATCCCGAAAGATATCCGTCTTTTCTGTCGGGACCATAAACCAGCAGCTCAAGGTTTTTACCAATGTAATTATTATTGAAACCGCTTGTGTAATCCTTTACATCTTCAGTAAGGATATGCAACCGCTCTTTTTTTACTTTCAGGGTTATATCGTCCTCCCAGCGGGCACTTGTAGCTCCGGGGCGCGGTGAGTAACACGCAATGTAAGCCATGTTGAAGCCAATCTGCTGAACGGCTTTGCGGGTATTTTCAAATTGCTCTTCATTTTCGCCTGGGAAACCAACGATGATATCCGTAAAAATGGTTGCCGCCGGCAATTTGGTCCGGATATTCGATATGATTTTCATATACCGCTCCAGGTTGTATTTGCGGTTCATGCGGATTAGCACGCCGTCGTCGCCCGACTGTAACGGTATATGTATCATTTTTGCCAGGCATTTAAATTGGGCAACAGTGTCGAGCACATCTTCGGTCATATCGCGCGGGTGCGGCGATGTAAAATATACCCAAAACTGGTTAGGCGATTTCTCTCCGTATTCACCAATTTTTCGCAGCAATTCGGCAAAAGAAATTTCTGTTCCTTTTTTATCAAGACCGTATGAATTAACATTCTGGCCCAGCAGGGTTATGGACTTGAAACCCGATTCCACCAAACGGAAAACTTCTTCGAGAATTTCTTCCGATGGCCTGGAAACTTCTCTTCCGCGGGTATATGGCACGGCGCAGAACGTACAGAATTTATCGCAACCATTCTGAATGGGAACATAAGCCTCGAAGCCAGATTGATATGTCGGATCTATTTTCCAGAACTGGTAAATGCCGGCAATATCTTCGGGATTATGTTTGCTCATGGGAGTAACAACGCCATAACGGGCAATCATATCAGGCAATTCGGGCATCTCCTCGGTTGGAAATACCAGGTCGAAAAGCTTAAGAAACTTTTCGCGGTCAGCATCCAATACGCATCCTGAGACAAAAGTCACGAGGTTACGGTTGTTTTTCCTTTTGTTCCAGACATGTATCCGGTTATAAACCTTGTCTATGGCTTTTTGTCGCACCGAACACGATAAAATTCCCAATAACTGTGCCTCTTCCTCGTTGTCGGTCCAGCGGTAACCCATCGATTCGATCACCTTCTTAGCACGCTCCCCGTCCGACAGGTTCATTTGACATCCAAATGTCACTAAATGGTAAAGCATTCTTTTTTTTAGTATCTAGTATCTAGTAACTAGTACCTAGTATCAGAATACAGGATGATGTTTCATCCGGCTGTTGTCTCATTACTAATTACTAACTACTACCTACTGTTATTCAAAAATACACTTCCGTAAATATGTTGTCGGTGCTTACACCTCTGTCAGCCAGAAGATTATAAACATCATACACCATATCGCTGTTGCCGCAAAGATAGAAAAGTGCATCATCTTCAAAAGGATAAATAGGAATTATTTTCGTGACCCTTCCCGAAAAATCACCTTTTTCATCGCGCGAAGTGCAACTTATATATCGTTTGTCTTCGTAATGTTCTTTCTCATAAGTTTCTTCTATAAACTTAATTCCGTGAATTAAAGTATAATTCATTGCCGGATAACTTTTAACATAACTGTGAAATGGCGAAATTCCTGTTCCGCTGGCAAAAAAGTAAAATTTGCGGGTAGGAACATCTGTCGGGTTCAGGTTAAAGAAACCGAAAGGACCTTCAACTATGAGGCTGTCGCCCTCTTTCATGCGTTTCAATTTTTTTGAAATATCTCCTTCAATTACCTCTTTCACCAAAATCTCCATAAAATCGTCGTTCTCGCCGCTATATATGGAATACTCCCGGCGCTGACGGTTTCCCGGAATTCCTACTCTGATATATTGACCTGCTTTAAAGCTCAGGTTATTTCTGTTGAATCGTAAAACATACGTCGAAGGCGTTAATAATCTTACTTCCTGCACCTTGAAATCTACCTTTGTTACTGTCTGTTCCTTTAAATCCATGTTTTTAAATTTACTTAATAATAATTCTGAGGTTTTAAGCTAAAAACCTAAAACCTATAGCCTAACACCTAATATTAACATTGTAAGACAAACAAACGAAAGCTTTGTTTGATGATATCCTTAATTCATAATTTGTTTTGTAGTTTTGTTGCATGCCATGATCAAAAAGACTCAATGAATCTGCTTACCGAAATTCTGAAAGAAAACTCGCGCTACAATGTAAACCGGGTAGTGAGGATTATTGAAGAAAATCCTTCTCTCGTAAAAGAACTTGTGTCGTTGACGTTAATGAGAGATATAAAAATTCCTGCACGAGCTTCATGGATTTTAAGTCATTGTCATGAATCGATGCCAGGAATAGTTACTCCTTTTGCAGCAGAGCTGATCAAAGCTTTGCCTGTTTTTTTACATACCGGTACCCGCCGGAATATCCTTAAAATATTTATTACCGAACCCATTCCTGAAGATTACCAGGTTTTTATGTTTGACCATTGTCTGGAATGGGTGATTTCGAAAAAGGAACCCATTGCAGTAAAAGCTTACGCGATGGATATTCTTGTAAATATTGCCATGCAGGAACCCGATCTGAAGAACGAAGTAATTCCAGTGATTCTTGATGTTATGCCCCACGGATCAGCCGGAGTGAAAGCCCGTGGTGTTAAAATGCTGAAAAAGCTTGGGTTTAGGGAAGAGGATTATTTTTAGTATATAGTATTTAGTGTTGTATTAATGGTGAATTGTCTTCGACTTCGCTCAGACTGACATCGCATTAGTCATGCTGAGCGGAGTCGAAGCATTCTTAACAGAACACTAGTACTTGGTATTGAGTAAAATACAAATAGAGCTTCGTGCCCTCGTAAACCATAACACCTAACTCGTAACAATTCAAAAAAATATTCTCCTGATTCATTGCATCAGAATCCTTCTTTTCCTATATTCTTAGCGTAAAATTTGATTAAAAATGCGTCAGGAATCGCTGGAGAAATTGGAAATACTTGCAGGAGCAGCAAAATACGATGTGTCGTGTGCTTCTAGCGGCACGCAGCGCGAAAATCCAGGCAAAACGCTTGGAACGGCGAGTGCCTGGGGAATTTGTCACTCCTTTGCCGACGATGGCCGTTGTATTTCGCTCCTGAAAATAATGCTTACCAATTACTGCATTTACGATTGTGCCTATTGCGTGAACCGCAAAAGCAACGATGTAAAACGTGCTGCCTTTAGTTCCGACGAAATTGTCGACCTCACCATTGAATTTTACCGCCGCAATTATATCGAAGGACTGTTTCTGAGTTCAGGTGTTATGAAGAATGCCGATTACACCATGGAACGAATGGTAAAGGTTGTGAAGGATCTCCGACTAGTACACCGTTACAATGGTTATATTCACATGAAAAGCATCCCGGGTGCCAGCGCCCAGCTTGTTCGCGAAGCGGGCACATATGCCGACAGGTTAAGCGTGAATATCGAAATATCAACTGAGCAAAACCTGAAATATCTTGCACCGGATAAGGATTACCAGGGCATTATGAAACCGATGGAATACATCTATCAGGGCATTCTGGAATATAAGGAAGAACGGCAGAAAACCTATAAAGCGCCTAAGTTTGCACCAGCCGGACAGAGTACACAGTTAATTGTCGGAGCTACACCCGAGTCGGATAAGCAAATCCTGAGTCTGGCTTCCTCTCTATACAGTCACAATAAGTTAAAACGAGTGTACTATTCAGGGTTCATTCCGGTTAATTCGTACGACAAGCGTTTGCCGGCGCTTTCAGCTCCTCCCATTGTGCGCGAACACCGGTTATATCAGGCCGACTGGCTTTATCGTTTCTATCGTTTCAAAATGGACGAAATAGTGAACGACGCTAATCCTAACCTAGACCTGGAGATCGATCCCAAATTAAGTTACGCACTCAAACATCCTGAGTTGTTTCCGATTGATGTCAACAAAGCGGATTACGAAATGATTCTTCGCATTCCCGGAGTAGGGCCCCGATCGGCGAATCTCATCATTATGGGGCGCAAACACGGAAGGTTAACATCGGATAAACTCAGGAAAATGGGGGTAGTGATGAAACGTGCCCAGTATTTTATAACCTGCGGTGAGCTTAGTTCCTCCAATCTTGTGAGCGAAGTTCAACCCGAATATTTAAAAAAGCTGTTTACCGAACAGGTTAAGGCAAAACGAAAACCGAACGATGCTTTACAACTCTCGCTATGGTAGTATTACTCTACGATAAAACCTTTGACGGATTTCTCTCCGTTATTTTTGAAATCTTCAAGAACAAGCTTAAACCTGAAAGAATTGAAGGATTTGAATCACAGGAAAATATTCTGTTTGCTGAAAAAATCTCCATAGGCACAGACCCTGAAAAGGCGGCCCGGGTTTGGGAGGCACTCAAAAAGCGACTTACTGAAAGGGCTTACAATGCCGTTTATCGCATCCATTTATCGGGAGCTGCAGATGCTGAAATGATATTATACCGTTTTATGCTCAAAGTTTTCGCATCGCCTGTGAACATTGAAGAGAATTTTGGCGATCCAGATGTTTTGCGCATCAAAAAGCTGGATCAGCAGATTTGTAAAGAGGCTGAAAGAATCAGGCAATTTGTCCGTTTTCAGAAAACTGCCGATGGTATTTATTATGCGCTGATGGATCCTCAATTTAATGTAATTCCTATAGTTGTGAATCATTTCGAAGCACGCTTCGCCGACCAGCAGTGGATTATTTACGACAGTCGGCGCAACTATGGTTTTTACTATAACTGCGAGCAAACCATGGTGATAAACCTATCATCCGATAAGGTAAACCCGTTAAATGGAAAAATAAGCAGTGATATTCTGGCCGAAGAAGAACTTCATTTTCAGGAGTTGTGGAAAAAATACTTTAAATCGACCTGCATCGAGGAGCGCCGTAACGAAAAGCTGCAGATGCAGCACATGCCTAAGAAATACTGGAAATATCTGACTGAGAAACAGGGTTAGGTTTAATTTTCCAGCAGTATCGGCTCAATAAGTTGAAGAAAAGCGACAAAATCATTTTCATTCTTTATTCTGAAAGATGCGCTGTTTGCCTGTTTCTGAATTGCTTCTTTCTTTTCGGGGAAAAGGGTGTAAAGTGTTTTTAATTTCAGGCTTTTTAAAATGTACTCTTTATCCCGAACAGTGAAAACAAAAACCGGCGCTGGCGCATAAATGTAGAACTTCTTTTTCTTCATGTAGCTATCCTTTCTCACCACTTTTCTCAAGGCCATAAGCCCCAGATTGTTTCCGGGATAAATCTGATAAAACCGTGGAATGCTGTCACCCAGAGACTTTACTTTTCTTTTGGCAAAAAAGAAAGTTGTATCTGCATTTTTAAGTTCAAATGAATTAATATTAATGTCATCCAGCTCAATTTGTCCATATCCGTCACTTAGCCAGATAAGCTTTTCCGAAAGGCACTCGTAACGAACAAAAACCTTATCAATGCTATCGCCCGAAGTAAAAACTATCTTTCCGGGCAAAAAGGTGCTTCTGAAGAATATGCCCTTATTTACCAAACTTTTGTCGAAGTAGCTTTTGCCTATAAGTTGCTGATAAACCTGTTCATCGTAAACTGTATTGTTCTTTGCTTGTGGTTGGGAATTGCCAATTTGTGGTATCAGAATCCCCACAACAATAAGAATGCTGCCTGTCAGTTGAAATCTGGCTTTTATGCGAGCTAAAAATGAGATCATTACTTGCTGATATTAATTATTTTGTATGCGTTCACCCGGTTGCCGGAGGAATCAGTTCCCTTCACTTCCACAATATAATCTCCTGTCCAGTCGGAAGTGTAGAATTCAAAATTTTGCTTTTCATTTAAAACCTTAATGATATTCCAGTATAGAGTCTGTCGGAAATCCGGCAAAGGATTCCTGCTTGAATTTGATTCATAGCGGGGAGAAGTATACGAAATGTTTGGCAAAGCATTGTCAATGCCCGTAACCAGACTACCTGGGAGTATGGCAGCATAATCAATCTTTTTAGGGGTGTTAACTGAAATTATGCCTGAGAATTGAATTTTCCCTTTAAGGCGGTATTCGTTGCAGAGCTCTATTTTATTGATATCGGGAGTGGTAAAATTCATAATGCTATTGAGGTTGTAAACATAAACTCCATTGAGGAATATTGCAGACGGACTTTCAAACAAAAGACCTGTAGCAGGATTCATATTGTAACCGCTAATTAAGCCATCTTTTGATTTTACCCGGAAGCCTGTAAGCAGGTTATTTACAATCTCTTCAAAATTATTCAGAACGACAAACTGCGATGGGAAAACCACAGCCGTTGGTTCATGGTAAACGTAAGGAATGATATGAGGTTTATAAAAATGGGTTTCCTTTAATGAATAATTGATGTTATAGGCTTTTAACACTTTTACAATATTCTGACTTTCGCGGATATATTGCCTCATCTCTGCATCGAAAGTCTTGTTGCGTGGTATAAATGGTTGTGAAAGTTCAAATTTATCATCAATAGAGATGTGATAATTACCCTGATTATTTTCTCTTGTGGTTATAATCAGAGGTTTGCCCGGGTAATAATCACCTAATGTAAAAATGAATTCACCATCTTTATTGGTAAAAGTGTATTGAAGATTGGGAAAACTATCAGGAGTTGAAATAAATAAGCACTCATTTTCAACAGGAATATTGCCATTCGTTAATTTTCCGTACAAATGTATTCCATTTGTTTCGGTTTTATATTTCATCTCACCTTCATTTATGGGTAATGCAGGAAAAGCAGCCTGCTGTTTTAGTAAAAGGAGAGATAAAGGGTTTAGTTCCTTAACAGTTATGCTGATATTGCTTAAATGCTGGTTGGATTCAATTTCAAGATCTACTTTTTCACGGATACCAAACGTATCTTTGATTGTTTTAATGTATACTCCCGAATGTTTATTATCCCGAATGTTTATATCATTCTCTTTACCAGATGTATTCTGACTTTTTAACTCTTCGAGCCATTCATCAAACCGGTTAACAATAATAAGTTGTTTTCGGGAATAAGCTTCTTCACCAAAATTCCGCATCGAGTTGGTAAAGGCAACAATTTCGTAATAGCCGGTTTTGAGCGTATCGGGCAGGTAAAATGAGCTTTGGGTTCCACTGTTATTAATTTTTACATAAAACTTCAGAATCGTATTCTTCTCATTCCGAAGTACCAGGTAGCAGATTTTGCTTACAGGTTCGGTGTTACGATGTCCTGAATTAACAAAAACGCCAAAATACAGGTCCTCTCCGGCTATGTAAATATCCCTGTCTGTTTCGATAACCACATTTTCAGAAATTATGTTTTCTGCTTTTAAGTCAGCGACCAAAGTGAGAACAAATAACCATATCAAAGTAAACCGAACCATTATCTTATCCATGTAACGGGTGCAACATAAGGAACAAATCCTGTTTTGGGAATTGTATCGAAATCAATAGGCTTCAAGGGAGTTAAATAGTAGGCACCATTGTTGGAGTAGCTGTCGACCATAAAAGTGCTGATTGTTACCGAAGATACATCAAATAGTCCGTAAACTGGCTCCTTCGGATCGCTTGTGCATTTTATGTTCCCTCCAATCTGCAAATTCACCGGATCGAATATTTTATCCTCAGCTTTTAACTGTTTGTTTATCAGTTTGTAAATATCGAAGGTGCTTTTATTCATGTGATATTGCTTGATAGTTACAAAATAATGATACAAATAGTTATAAGTGAATATTTCTCTGGGTGGGCGACCTTCAACTCTGGAGAAATGATATATCCCGAAAAAATATACATTTAAAGGCATAAAGCCAAGCTTGTGCTGGAATTCACCGGCGTTAGAGTTCTCAATTTCACTGATAATAGGGTATACACTGGCATCATACTGCCTCCAGCAATAGCTCAGCACTCCTTCAGTAATGGAAGTAAACTCAACGAGCATAGTGTTCGAAAAGCGGCAATAGGTCTCCTGAGGTGAGTTTATGGTCTGTGTGGCAGTAAAATCAGCGCCATTGATGTTATATTTTTTCACCTTATTCTCCACTGTTAAATAATAAGGAACCTCGCCGGCTTTGTTCGAAATGTTTTTCAAATTAATTTCAGGTAATAACTCCTGTTCGTCGGATGTGTAAGTTTTGCCATCCTTTGTGGTTATAAAGAGTTTATATTTATCTCCGGTTGCAGGATGAAACAAAGTAATATCGGAGTAGTAGTTCCCTGAAGTTTTTTCTGTAAATCCGAATTTTTCTCCCTTGTTGTTTTCAACATAAACTGAGGCTCCTGTTTCGGGAATCTGGGCCAGAGAATCGAATCGTACCGTTCTCGAAAGTCTTATTTTATGTTCTTTCAGCTCATCGGTTATCAGGCCGTCCACCACCAGCACCGAAGGTTGGGAATATATCTCAGGATCGTACACCTCCTTACAGGAAACGAAGTGGATAATTAAAACAATCAGATATATAGACTTTTTCATTGTTGTCCGGTAAATATTTGTCATGATTTGATTAAACAGATTTCTCACTTCGTTCGAAATGACAATCAGTTATTTAGATTTTGGGA
>JAJYAG010000083.1 GCA_021779665.1 Bacteroidota bacterium
ACTAAACAAACTGTTTTATATGAGCAATATTTCGGCCCATGCGGAGCATTACGATCCCCAGGCATCCAAGTTCGGGATGTGGTTATTCCTGTTCACTGAAATTCTCTTATTCGGAGGTTTATTCATTGTATACTCAATTTACAGGTATGTTTATTCCGATGCGTTTCACCTTGCAGCCCGCGAGTTAGATCTCACCATCGGTACCATAAACACGATGGTGCTTTTATTGAGCAGCACTTGTGTTTCCATGGCGATTACTTCATTACAGAGAGGAAACAGTAAACTTAGTTCAAGGTTAATTCTTGCAACTATGGTTTTGGGTGTTGTTTTTCTTGTAAACAAGTATTTTGAATGGGGTGTGAAAATAGGTCATGGTTTATACCCCGGCTCGGAGAAGTTAGCAGAATTTGGTTTTGGCGATACATTGTTTTTCGGGTTGTATTTCGCGATGACTGGTCTGCATGCATTACACATGATAATTGGTATCGTAATCTGGGGTTTTGCTTACGTTTATATAATGAAAGGCAAAACCACACAACACAAGCCTACATTGGTGGAAAACAGCGGACTTTACTGGCACCTGATTGATGTTATCTGGATATTCCTATTCTCATTGTTTTACCTGATTACATAACGGTTATGGAACAAGAAAAACCTCACATTTTAAGTTTCAAGTCCCAGATTTTAATTCTGGTAGTTTTAGTTATCCTGACTTTAATGGCTGTAGGCGTTACCAAGCTGGACCTTGGTGCATTCAGTCTGGCGGCAATTCTAATACTTGCTGCTGCTCAGGTTTTTATAGTAATGGCATACCATATGCATCTCAAATTCGAGAGCTTGTTCTTCAAGGTAATGGTAATCAGCCTGTTTGTGTTGTTTATTGCGGTCTTATTTGTAACACTTTCTGACTATATATTCAGGTAATTATGTATTCAAACGCTTCAAATTTTGCCAAGGGCGTCGACGATGCCTTTCTTCTGATAATAGGTATCTCGGTTTTTTTCCTGGTTTCTATTACAATTGCAATGATAATGTTTATTGTAAAGTATAACCGGAAAAAGAACCCCGTTGCCACCCAGATACATGGAAGTACCACCCTTGAAATTGTGTGGACCGTAATTCCTATCCTGCTCGTTCTGCTTATGTTTTATTATGGTTGGAAAGGATATCACCCGATGAAGGTGAAAGCTCCCGAAAATTCTTTAACTATTAAAACCACTGCCAGGATGTGGAGCTGGTCGTTTCAATATCCTAACGGAAGAATAACCGATTCGCTCTATATTCCTTTGGGTAAGCCGGTGCGTCTTGAACTCAACTCACCCGATGTGATCCATAGTTTGTATATACCTTCTTTCCGTGTTAAACAGGATGTGGTTCCGGGAAAGCCGGATGTTATGTGGTTCATCCCCCAGAAGCTGGGCAGGTACGATATCTTCTGTACCGAGTATTGCGGACTGCAGCATTCATTTATGATTTCGGCAGTTAATGTATTGAGCGACTCAGCTTACAACAGCTGGTACAAGGATACTACAACGCTTGCTGTTACAGCTAAAACAGGGGAATTGCCGGGCGCTAAAGGATTGTCAGTATTAAAGAAGAATGGCTGTCTGGCCTGTCATTCACTTGACGGATCCAAACTGGTGGGGCCATCTTATAAAGGTATTTATGGCAGAACCGAAACGGTTGTTTCGAATGGGCAGGAAAAGCAAATGAAAGCTGATGATGCATATATTACTCGCTCCATTTATGAACCTAATGCCGATGTTGTTAAGGGCTATGCTCCGGGAATGATGTTATCGTATAAAAACGCCATTACCGAAGAGGAAATCAAACAAATCATAGAATATTTCAAGACTTT
The DNA here is from genome assembly GCA_021779665.1 of Bacteroidota bacterium. Classification (GTDB taxonomy): domain Bacteria; phylum Bacteroidota; class Bacteroidia; order Bacteroidales; family JAAUTT01; genus JAAUTT01. The sequence goes on from JAJYAG010000083.1 coordinate 1,859, forward strand.
AAAATAAAAGAAGATTATTCCGGGGAGGCTGCGTTAATCAGGTAATTTTAGACTGGATTTTCGCAGCTTCTTTTTTTGGGTACCCCTATAAAAAAGGAAAGTGTCATCATCCCGACGACACTCCTAACACAGAAACTAACTACTAACTATCTACAAACTACTACTTGTTTAAATATATCAATTACCTTGCCATAAAAATCTCATTAACTATTTTTAAGAATTATAAAGATATTCCAATTTTAGCGGCTTCAGAATAATTTTCAGGTGATATATATTTTTACAATCGGTGATTTTAGAAATCCCCAAAGGTGATTTAGATAACCTCACAGTTTGTTCTTCGATTACCAGAATATGCACAGAAGTTACTGCTTTAGCGTTTGATGGCTTTTACATTTTGTTACGCTTCCAAATTAATTTCAATGAGCTTGTTAAATTTAAAAGGTGGGTAATTGTTTTTGCTGATAAACTTACCCTATTGTAGAACAAATTGCCAGCGACAGAAAGTTTGTTCCTGAAATTCTTAGTTTTATTTATTTATCTTATTTTTCATTGAAATCTTACATTTTTGAAATAATTTTCAAAGACATTTCTATCTCAGTATAATTTTTGATAAAGGGAAACCGTCTTAAATAACTTCTTTAAAAATAAATGTTGTTCGATAAATCAGGCCGTCTAAAAAATTTATCCGTTTCTTTCCGATCGAGGAATTATAGATATTATTTCGCGGGGCAGGGCTTTTCTCTTATTGGATCATGGATGCAGAGTGTTGCCATGAGCTGGCTTGTTTATCGCCTTACCGGTTCAGTCTTTCTGCTTGGAGTGGTTGGTTTTGCGAATCAGATTCCCAGTTTTTTTCTTTCACCGTTGGCTGGGGTAATTACCGATAAATATAACCGGCGCAACATTATGATATGGACCCAGGTTATGTTTATGATGCAGGCTTTGCTGTTCGCTGTTTTAACACTTTCAGGGCTTATCCAGGTATGGCATATCATAGCTTTGAGCCTGCTTTTTGGTTTTATTACAGTTTTCGATACTCCGGCGCGGCAGTCGCTTGTTGTTGATCTGGCTGAAAGTCGTGAGAATATTGGCAATGTTATAGCGCTCAATTCAGCATTGTTTAACGGAGCCCGGCTCATCGGCCCTGGAATTGCCGGAATGATTATAGCTTATACCGGCGAAGGTATTTGCTTCTTAATAAATGCCGCCAGTTTTTTGGTTATTATTTTTGCACTTACTCAAGTTGTTGTGAAACACGAGAACAAAGCAAAACCTGATTCGGACATGTGGGCAGAACTAAAAGCCGGATTCCGCTATACATTTGGTAATGGACCGGTGAAGTTGTTAATCATGGTAATATCGATCTTCAGTTTGATGGGACTTCCGATTTTTATTCTTTTGCCGGCTTATGCACGCGAAGTTCTTGGAGGTGACAGCCGCACGCTGGGCTTTCTGATGTCGGCTGCCGGCGTTGGCGCTTTGGCTTCAGCGTTATTCCTTGCTTCGCGTTCGGGAATAAAAGGATTAACAGGAATTATTTCAACAAGTCTTTTCTTTTTTGCTTTTGGAATTCTGGGAATGGCGCTTGGCAATAAGGACTGGAATGCCTACATCATGATGTTCTTTTGCGGAATGGGGATGGTGGCTTCTCTGGCAGGAATGAATACTCTGATTCAATATGTAATCAGTGATGATATGCGTGGCAGGGTTATGAGTTTTTATGCTATTGCCCTGATGGGAATGACTCCGGTAGGCAGTTTTTTGTCCGGAACTTCAGCCAGCACAATTGGTTTGAAATATACCTTAATAATAGGAGGTTGTGCCTGTTTGTTTACAGGTGTTTATTTTTTCTACAAAAGGAATTATCTCGATCGCTGGCTTTGATTTGTCATATCACAAGTTAGCTCAACAGCTCCATTTTCCTGGTACTTTGTTAAATTTCCTGCAAGTTCTCCATCATAATAATTGGCAGAGTATTCAACTTTCCCGTTGCGGAAGTAACTTTTAAATGCACCGTTTAATATTCCGTTCTCAAAAGTAAAGGTATAATGAAGATCTTTCGTGTTCTTGTAATAAACAACACATTTGCCAGTGTATGGCTTGTTTGTCCCTTCCACATAAAAAATTTCATCGGGGAGTGTTTCATCCGTAAGAATTACTTCTTTGGCGCAACCCACAGATAACAAGAGAAGTAGTATAAAAAATTTAAAAGATGTTTTCATGGTTTGTTTAATCACCTTTGTTTACGGTATCCAAATAAAAAGTTTAAAAATCTTGATGAACTTCCTGAATTTGATGAGTAAACTAACCTGAATATGATATTTATCAAAACACCCCTGATTTAACAAAAGTTCCAAAATGTTGTTGATACTACATCCAACAATCAGTTGGGGAATAATAATCTTTAACTCAATTTTATGAAAACGATATTTTCAATTTTTCTGCTTTTTTGCTTTCATTTTGCCTTCGCTCAGGAATCGCACCTTAAAAATTTAAAACAGCTTACTTTTGGAGGAGATAATGCTGAAGCTTATTTCAGCTTTAACGGACGTAATCTTACTTTTCAGAGCAATAACAAAGCCTGGGGTTTGGAGTGCGATCAGATATTTAACATGAGTATTGAAAAAGCTGCGCGCGACACAACTTACCGGCCAGCAAAGATAAGTAACGGTGATGGCCGTACAACATGCAGTTATTTTATGCCGGGCGACAAGCAGATTTTATTTGCATCCACACATCTTGGCGGTAAAGAATGCCCTGCTCCTCCTGAAACGCAGGGAAAATATTTGTGGGCTGTTTACGACACCTACGATATTTTTGTATCCGATCTTAATGGGAAAATAGTAAAGCAGCTCACCAATACCCCGGGCTACGATGCTGAAGCTACCGTTTCGCCCAAAGGCGATTTGATAGTTTTTACAAGTGACCGAAGTGGCGACCTGGAATTGTGGACCATGAACATTGATGGTTCCAACCAGAAACAAATCACCACCGGTTTGGGTTACGACGGCGGGGCTTTCTTTTCGCCCGACGGAAAACAGCTTGTTTTTAGATCGTCTCGGCCAAAGACTGATGCTGAGATTAAAGAATATAAGGAGCTTTTGGCAAAAGGACTCGTAGCTCCGACGAATATGGAAATTTATGTTTGTGATATCGATGGTAAAAACCTGAAGCAGGTCACTCAGCTGGGGAAAGCTAACTGGGCGCCATTTTTTCATCCTTCGGGTAAGAAAATTATCTTTTCGAGTAATCACCACTCGCAGCGTGGGTACGACTTCCAGCTGTATATGATAAATGTTGATGGAACCGGACTTGAACAAATCACCAACGAGAGTATTTTCAATGCATTTCCAATGTTCTCGCCTGATGGAAAGAAATTGGTGTTTTCGTCGAACCGGAACAACCACGGAACACGCGACACAAATTTATTTATAGCTGATTGGGTGGAGTAAATGTTTAGTCAACAGACCACAGTGGCTATGTTGCACAAAAATGTGGATTGAATTTTATGTTTTTTAAGGCTGAAGGCCTTTGATAATTCAGCCCAGGGCAAAGTGAAACGGCGCCCTGGGTTAAAGTAACCTGAATTAATTTTGGCGGCGTGATAATGTCTCAAAAAGCGCATTAATTTTAACATCGCCGCAATTGCAGGTTCTATTTTAGTACCAACAATAATATGCAACAGAGCCTCCACAGTCTGTCGACCGTGCACTTACTTATAAATATTCTTTGCGGCTATTTCTTTCTGAAACAGAGTTTTAGGATCCTTGTAAAATTTTATAAAATCATCGGAGCTTGGGTGGCCTTTATAAGGCCCAAAAGCTTCCTGAGGCTTATCCCATGGGTTTCGCCATACTAAAACATATGAAAGGTTAAAAGGATGTAGCGCTTCCAGCAGCACTTTTGTCCACCATTCGGTGTTTTTAGCAATAGGACCGCCGGCTTCACTTACCGCCGCAATCTTTACCCGTTCTTTTCCCAGCTTTGAAACAACGGCAGCACAGTTTTTTAATGTTGCTCCATAATCCGGGCCCCGATCGTAAAGATCGAAGGCAAGCATGTCGATGATATCGTCGCCTGGATATCTTTCAAGATATTCTTCTTCTGTTTTAAAACGGTCGGTGGAATAAGCGTACAGCAGGTGGTGTATGTTTTTGGTATCGCGCAGGTAGGTAACCGTAAACCGCCACAGGGCTTTGTAGTCTTCAACAGAGCAAAGATTTTTACCCCACCAGAACCAGCTGCCGGTGTGCTCATGAAAAGGGCGGAAAATCACCGGAATCAAGGTGCCGTCATCAGCTTTGAGACTGAGCATAAAGGCTGCAAGGCGATCGAGATATTGAATGTAAACCTGATGCTTTTCACCACCCGGTAAAATAGACGATACCACTTTTTTAGAACTTACATCCCAGGCAGAACCTTCTGTAAGAGGATTCCTCAGGTGCCAGCTGATGGTATTAATTCCACCTCTTTTGTAAACTGTTTTAATTCCTTCCTGTATTTTATCAAAATAAACCGAGTCGAGGCTATAAGCTGCACCTTGTTCCAGATGTCCCAGTTCCCAGCCATATACTGCCGGATAATCCCCACAGACATCTTTAACATCGGAACGGCCCTCTTCGTACATCCATCCTTTGCCATAAGGCATATCGTCCTGATGGCCGAACATCAGCCCTTTGCTCTGAAGTTTAAGCATATTCCTGAACATGGAGGCTGTTTCTTTTGTAGCTTTGAGGTCGGCAGGCACGGGTTCCTTTGCACGTGAATTCATGCAGGTAAAAATCAGCAGCAATACAATTAGGTAATTCATGGGTTTACCGGTATTTGCTATTTTAGTTCAAATATCTGAAATTCAAATTCCATGGTGTGTTTTTCGTCTATTGCATGTTTTTCAGAAAATGTCAGTTTCCATTTTCCCGGATCGACATCAGAAAAATATGTATCCCCTTCAAAGCTCTTGAAGATTTTTGTTATATATAGCTTCTGAACATAAGGCATAAACTGTTCGTAGATTGTTCCACCGCCAATCACAAAGTTTTCTTTTTCAGGATCCATTTTCCGAATGGCATCTTCAATGGAAGAAGCCATGATGCATCCTTCAATTTGCTCGTTACTGCGGGTTATTACAATATTCCTGCGTTTGGGAAGAGGTTTGACCTGAAGCGAATCGTATGTTTTTCTTCCCATAATAACATCGCAACCCAGTGTGGTTTGTTTAAACCATTTCATATCGTCGGGTAAGTGCCAGAGTAACTGGCCATCTTTCCCGATTACATTATTTTCAGCTACAGCAACTATAAAGGAAATTCTTTTCATCAGTTGTGTTTTTATACAGAAATGTCACCTTTTATATGCGGGTGTGACTGGTAACCTTCAATTTGAAAATCAGAAAATTTGAAATCGAAAATATTCTTTATTTCCGGATTCAGTTTTAACTTAGGAAGAGGGTATGGCTCGCGTGTAAGCTGAAGTTTTACCTGTTCCAGGTGGTTGAGGTATATATGGGCATCGCCCAGGGTATGGATAAAGTCGCCCGGTTCCAGATCTGTAACCTGCGCCACCATATGAGTTAACAGAGCATATGAAGTAATGTTAAAGGGAACTCCCAGAAAAATATCGGCACTGCGCTGGTACATGGAGCATGATAGTTTGCCGTTGGCCACATAAAACTGAAACATTACATGGCAGGGTGGGAGGGCCATATTATCAAGATCGGCCACATTCCAGGCACTCACAATATGACGACGCGAATCGGGATTCTTTTTGATAGATTCAACTACCTGGGTAATCTGATCGATGCCGCCTCCTTTATACGAAGGCCACGATCTCCACTGGTAGCCGTAAACATGTCCCAGTTCACCGTTGGCATCGGCCCATTCGTTCCATATGCTGACATTGTTTTGGGTAAGATATCCGATGTTGGTTTCACCTTTCAGAAACCAGAGTAATTCATGCAGAATCGATTTCAGATGCAACTTCTTTGTAGTTAGCATGGGAAAACCTTCAGCCAGGTTAAAGCGCATCTGATATCCAAACACACTTATTGTACCGGTACCCGTGCGGTCAGTCTTTTCTACTCCGTTTTTCAGCACATGATCGAGTAAATTCAAATATTGCTTCATCCTCAAAAATATTTTTGCAACCAGCTTCAGCCTGAGGCTGGTTTGCATGTAACATAAAACCATTCCGGGCTGAAAATATCACAGGCTAAAGTACGGAAAATTAAGAGGCCTGTATTATTTTATTTTTAAACAAGATTTTAACACCCCACACTACAATAATAGCTCCAATGAATCGGGGTACGGTAATCCAGGCTATATTAACGCCGATCGCGACAAACAGCAGGGTATCTTCAAGCAGGGAGTGGGAAACAGCAATATGATGGTTAAGGAGATTAGCCTCGTATTTGTTGATTTTTCCCGATTTAACATACTCAATCAGAATTGCCGATCCCCAGGCCAATCCTACTACATTGGCAACAAGCCACATAAACGAGCTCTGAATTGGTAAGCCAAATAATTTCATAACGGGGCGCAAGCCTTTTGAAAGTAAATCGAGAATTTTAAATTCTTCCAGCACATTATGCAGAATCTGAAGTCCGGTAACTATGATGATTATTTTAATAATGAGCCAGAATGTCGAAACTGCCCAGGCAATAAAGAATCCGGTAAAGGGTTGGCTCACCTGGTGGATGGTGGCTTGAGCGTTGTTAAGATGCGATGTTTCGGCAGGCAACAGCAAATTAAACAAAATGCCGGCAACCAGGGCTGAAATAATGCGTACGGCCAGCATACTTACTGGTGATGATCCGGTTTTTTTCTGAACTGTAGTTTCAATGATGAGGTTGTGAGCAATCAGCACCATGATGGCCATGATGGTGATTTCGCGTATTGTAAAGTCCAGGGAATCGATGATGGCTATTGCTGAATATATATTTAATAGGGTACCCGACAGAATTACCAAAGCTGACTCGCCTGGCAGTCCGAGAAAGGCAAAGGCAGGTTTTATGAGTTCGGCAAGCCACTGCAGAAATCCGAAATATTCGAGCAATTTCACTCCCAGCGATACCGGAATCATTATTTTCAGAAGCCAGAAGATAGTTTTAAGAGAAGGACGGATAGCAGCTGTAGCTGCCTTCAGAAAACGGATCATTTACTTGTTTCGGTTTTGAGCTTCAATTTTAATATGATCTATCCGGCTGTTTTTCAATACAATTAATGTCCGGTAAGCTCCTCCCGGAAGCGCAAGCTGAACGGAGTCTTTATTATTATCAGGATATGCAATTTTGCTGTAAAAACCGGTTGCTGAAGTGCCAACGCAAATATCGCCTTTTAACTTCAGACGTTTATCGTGCAGGTTAGCAGCAATGAAGTATGCATCGCCATTATAGGGTTTGAAGAAGAAAATCTCAGTTTTACCCTTTGACATTTTAATAATGGTATCCTTGTGCGAAGGATCCATTCTGTTCTTCATTGAAAATTTGGTGGTTTTCAGGTATTCGGAATATTTATCCTGAAAAACTTCGAATTTTGAAGCAAATGGCCATGGATTCTCGGTAAACTCCTTCATCGATACCATTTTGGTATCGGATATCTGCCCTATCACCATAACCCTTCCAAGGAATAAACAGAATATAATCAGCAGGCTTCTTGTTATCATCTTTACGATTTAGTTAATAAAAATTAAATAATTTTTTGACTAACCTTTATTTTATTGTTTATATTGCACACTACTTAGAAAACACGAGCTTAAATATGCTATTTTTCTGATAAAACAAAGCTGAAATTAAATGAAAATATTGTCGATAACTAATAAAACTATCACAAAAACTTAAAAACTGCGGAATTTTCTCGGGGCATATAATAACCCTGACAAGCTCAATTACGTAGTATGTCCAATTAAAAACCAGGAAAACTTATTTATCCGGGCCAAAAATGCGAATGAAGAACTTACTGTTTAAAATATCAATTTGTCTCCTCAGCCTTCAGTTATCGGCATCTGTGTTTGCTCAGGATTTTGATGCACCAGTAAAAACCGGGTGCGATAGCTTAACAGTAAAATTTACATATACCAATCCGGCTGCTGTTACAAGTGTCAAATGGACATTTGGTGATGGCGCAGAGAGTACCGAAGCCAGTCCGCAGCACAAGTATACAAAAGCCGGGAACTATTTGGTTTCCGTTAAATTTAACGGTACCGATTCAATTGGTAAGCCTGGTTTTATTAAAATTGGACTAACGCCTCAGGCTGACTTTACATATTTCGATACGATACCTTTCGGCTCTTATAAAATAGTTTTTCGGGCTAAGGAACAAGACCCTACTGCTCCATTTCAATATTTTTATTCCTGGAAAATTTCCGATGGCGCAACTGCCACTCAGAACAGGCTTGTTCATCAGTTTGATACAACCGGAATTTTTGAGGTTAAGCTCAGAATTAACGATATTACCGGTTGTGCCGATACCATAGCTAAAACAATTACAGTAAGCAATAAGCTGAATGTACCAAATGTGTTTACTCCTAATCAAGACGGATTCAACGATTTATTTATTATTGAAGGTGATGGAGTCACAAATTTAAAACTATCCATCTTCACACGTTCGGGCCTGAAAGTTTTCGAAACCACAGCCAAAACTCTTGTTTGGGATGGTTTTATGTTGTCGGGCGAAAAAGCCCGCGACGGAATTTTCTATTACGTGATTGAATCTCTCGATTCAAATACATCTCTTAAGCAAAACGGTTTCTTTTACCTTTACGGAAACAGTCGATAATTATAGACAAATATTGAGATTGTTTTTTCTCGGCTCCGGTGTCGAATATTCCTTTTATTTAAACCAAATCGTGCCGACCTTATATCTCCAAAAGGATTTAAGATTAAGCAAAAGTAACCCGGGCCAATTACAGCAACCTTCCCGACTATTAATTAGGGTTTAATTTTTGACCAGCAACTATTTTATTTTTAAATAGTTTATAATCCTGTATCGGTTTTTTTTCTTAAATTGGATCAATTCTACGTTTTGCTTTGAACCTTTTTTACAAAATAGCTGTTATTATCACGTTCCATTTATAAAAGCTTTATACTTATGCTTTACTGCTCTGATAAGTGTGGTTTTATATTTAAAGAATTAAGAACCGCAATTAAGCTACTACAACTTGGTTTTATATTTGTTTTTTTGTTTCACTCCAGTATTTATGCTGATGATTCAATACAGACGAAACCTAAATCAGCCACAACGCATGATCATGATGCGATAAAAAAAGGCGAACGACTATTCTACAATCTTATTAATTCCGGCAGGGATGTTCAGGCTTGTGTAGCTTGTCATAATGTTGAAAAATCGGAGAAGTTTAACTGGAATCCGTCGGCTTATGAAATTGCCTTGGCGGGTCAGGGCAGGTCGGATGCTGATCTGAAGAATATTTTGCTTAGCCCTGTTGGCAAGAAGATAAGTGAAGCCCATAAAGGTTACGTTCTCTCCGATGAACAGGTAGGGCAGATTAATGCCTATTTGCAAAACTTTGCAAAGGAAGGGCCACCCAAATCCGGGAAGCTCATGACCAAAGCTCTTATATATGTGGGCTTGATACTCCTTGTTTTATTGGCTATTGCCGATGCCATCTATACCAAATTTCTGCGTTTTAAGGTAATTAATTTACTTGTGGTTTTGGTTGCGGGTTTGTTAATCATAAAAACTACTGCTCACGAAGCTATTGCTCTTGGACGTTCTCAAAATTATGAGCCCGATCAGCCCATTAAGTTTTCGCATGCAGTGCATGCCAAGCAAAATAAAATAGATTGTCTTTACTGCCATTCCTCCGCAGAGTATAGTAAAACTGCCGGAATTCCTTCGGCCAATGTTTGTCTCAATTGCCATACACTTGTGCGTGAAGGTACCCGTACCGGACGGTTCGAGATTAACAAGATTCATGCAGCTATTGAAAATCACAAACCGATTGAATGGATAAAAATTCATAATCTGCCCGATTACACCTATTTTAATCACTCTCAACATGTTTCAGCTGGGAAGATTTCGTGTCAGACTTGCCACGGTCCTGTTGAAGAAATGGACAGGGTGAAGCAGATCAGCGATTTATCAATGGGATGGTGTATTAATTGTCACCGTACTACCGAAGTTCAGTTTATGAACAATGCTTTTTACGATAAATATGAACAACTCCACAAGGATTTAAAAGAAGGTAAGATTGACAGAGTTACAGCCGATAAAATTGGCTCGACCGACTGCATGAAATGCCATTATTAATTGAACAGAAATAAAAGTCTTCCTAAATTTTGATTTATACATGGAAACCAAATACTGGAGAAGCATAAACGAACTTCAAAACGGAAAACCTATCGATCATGAAAAAGAAGAATCGCAGCACAAAAAGGCGGTTTTCAGCTTATCAAACAAGGAGTTGAACACACCTTCCTCGCGGCGGAATTTTCTTAAATTTATGGGCTTTAGCATCAGTGCCGCTTCATTAGCTGCGGCCTGTGAACGACCCGTTCAGAAAGCCATTCCTTTCCTTATTAAGCCCGAAGAAATAATTCCCGGAAAATCGTCGTTTTACGCCTCTACTTATATGGATGGAAGCGATTACTGCAGCATCCTGGTTAAAGTTCGCGACGGGCGTCCAATTAAAATTGAAGGTAATGAACTTTCTCCCATCACCAAAGGAGGAACCTCAGCCCGGGTTCAGGCTTCGGTGCTTAGTCTTTACGACTCCGCCCGGATGCAGGAACCAATGAAAGAAGGAAAGCAAATTACATGGGAACAACTTGATAAAGAAGTAGTAGCCAAACTTCAGGAAATCGATAAAGCGGGAGGAACGATCAACCTGGTTACAAAAACAGTTTACAGTCCCTCTACTCAAGCAGCCATTGATCAATTCAAAAGAACATATCCTTCACTCAATCATGTCACTTACGAGCCAATTTCCGCATCGGCGGTAATTGAAGCGAATGGACGATCGTTTGGCAGTTTGACTGTTCCCGATTATAAATTCGAAGAAGCCGACCTGGTGGTAGGTTTTAATGCCGATTTTCTCGGAACCTGGATCTTCCCGTTAAACTACGCGCCACGCTACATTCAGCGGCGTAAGCTTACTGAGGGCCAGAAGTCGATGTCGCATCACATTCAGTTTGAAACAACGCTTACCATTACCGGAAGTAAAGCCGACAAGCGTGTTCCAATCCGAGCTGCCGACGAAAAGCTTGTGCTCGCAGCTACCTATGCGAAACTGGCTGCAAAATTCGGAAGCAGTGTTTCAAATGTTCCGGCATCTCCGGTTGAGGTAGATTTTCTTGTTGAAGAACTCTATAATAATCAAAAGAAATCGATTGTTGTAAGCGGTTCGAACGAACTGGAATGTCAGCTTCTTGTGAATGCCATAAACCAGCTATTAGGTAATGTTGGAACTACCATTGATTTTTCTGCTCCGCTGCATATCCGTAAAAACAAAGATTCGGATTTCGCAGCTTTTCTTGATGTTCTGAATTCGGGCAAACCCCAGGCGGTTATACTTTATCAGGTAAACCCTGTTTACGATTATCCTGATTCCAATCGTTTTGTTGAGCTTCTGAAAAAAGCAAATCTGAGTGTTGGAATCTTCGATCATGATAATGAAACTGTAACCAGTTTGCAATATATTGCCCCTGCTCACCATTTCCTGGAAAGCTGGAACGATGCCGAGCCCAGAACAGGTTCGTTAAGTATTGCACAACCGGTTATTCAGAATATCTTCAACACGCGGCATTTTCAGGAAAATCTCCTGAAATGGTCCGGGAACAATCAGACATATTACGATTTTATTAAAGCCACCTGGCTAACCGGCATTTATCCGAAGTCAGATTCCCTGGCTTCTTTCGAAACCTTCTGGACAAAAGCGGTTCAGGATGGCGTGGTGCAGCTGAAAGCCTCTCCTGTTAGTATTTCTTACGATTCAGGAGCCGTAACGGAGATTTTACCTGCCATAAAGCCAGCTTCAAAGGAGATGCTCGAACTTCACTTTTATGAGAGTATTTCCATAGGAAACGGTGCTCAGGCCAATAATCCCTGGTTACAGGAATTGCCCGATCCTATCTCGAAGGTTACCTGGGAAAACTATGCTGCCGTTTCTCCAAAACTGGCTCAGGAGAAAGGATGGAAAGAAGGTTCCGTAATTACCATCAATAAGAAGATAAACTTGCCGGTGGTGATTCAACCCGGACAAAATTATGACACCATCTCCATTGCTTTGGGGTACGGTCATACAAGTATGGGAAAAGTTGCCAACGGAACAGGCGTGAATGCCTATCAGCTTCAGAAGCTGGCAAATTCCAGGGTGATGTATTTTGCCCCTGTTGAAAGCTATACAGCCACAGGAGAAGTTGTAAAACTGGCGCAGACCCAGGAACACGATTATATGGAAGGTCGCCCTATTGTGAGGGAAACAACGCTTAAGAATTATCTCAAAGATCCGGCTTCAGGGTCCAAACACCAGCACGAATTCGACAAACAATACCGTTCCCTTTACGATGAGCCTAAATACGACGGTTATCATTGGGGGATGAGCATTGACCTCAACTCGTGTATTGGCTGCGGAGCCTGTATTATTGGCTGTCAGAGCGAGAACAACATACCGGTTGTAGGTAAGAAGCAGGTGGCTTTACGAAGAGTTATGCACTGGATACGTATTGATCGCTACTATTCCGAAAACCCGGAAAATCCGAGGGTGTTTTTCCAACCTATGACCTGTCAGCATTGCGACCATGCACCATGTGAAAATGTGTGCCCGGTTTCGGCAACCAACCACAGCAACGAAGGATTGAGTCAGATGGCTTATAACCGTTGCGTCGGAACAAAATACTGTATCAATAACTGTCCATACAAGGTTCGTAAATTCAACTGGTACAGGTATACCACCAATAAGGCATTCGACTTCAATATGAATGAAGACCTTGGTCGCTTGGTGCTGAATCCTGATGTTACCGTTCGCGAACGAGGCGTTGTTGAAAAGTGTACTTTCTGCGTGCAGCGAATTCAGGAGAAAAAACTGAATGCAAAACTCGAGAACAAACCTCTGAAGGATATCGATCTTTTAACAGCTTGTGCCCAGGCTTGTCCCACACGCGCCATCAAATTCGGTAATACCCTTGATAAGGAAAGTATTGTTTCGAGATTGGAAAAAGATCCCCGCAACTATCATGTGCTGGAAGAGCTACACACGCTTCCGTCTATCGGGTATCTTACACTGGTAAGAAACATGAAGGACGATGAGATGGCTCCTGTGGGAGGTGATCATCATTCATAATACAAGTATTAAGTAATTAGTCGTAAGTCGTAAGAAATATAATAGAATTTAAAACTGGTAAATTTTTAGGAGCATGTATAAAACCGAAGTCAGAGGAACCCTCATACACGGTGATAAAGATTACAAGCAGATATCCACCGATATTATCCAGCCGATGGAAGGTAAGCCGCCCTTATGGTGGTTTATAGCTCTTGCAATTGCACTTATTGCCGCTTCCGTAGGTGTTTGGGCCATTTTTGTCACCGTCAGCATTGGAATTGGAACCTGGGGGTTGAATAACTCTGTTGCCTGGGGATGGGAAATCATCAACTTTGTTTGGTGGATCGGTATCGGGCATGCAGGTACGGCTTTCTCGATCTTCCTGTTAATCCTGCGCCAGAAGTGGAGAACGTCAATTAACCGCGCTGCTGAGGCCATGACGGTGTTTGCCGTTATTTGTGCGGCCATATTCCCGGCGTTGCATATGGGTAGAGTCTGGCTGGCATTTTATATTATTCCTTATCCGAACACCCGCGGTCCTTTATGGGTAAATTACAACAGTCCGCTTTTCTGGGACTTTGCGGCCATCAGCTCTTACCTGCTCATCTCTGCATCGTTCTGGTATCTGGGTATGTTGCCCGACTTTGCCACTATCCGCGATCGCGCCACCAATAAACTTAAAAAAGCTGTTTATGGATTTCTGGCGATGGGATGGACAGGTTCCACACACAACTGGCTGCGTTACGAATCGCTGGCCTTTGTTTTAGGCGGTATTGCTGCTGTTCTCGTTGTTTCGGTTCACTCTATCGTTTCTACCGACTTTGCTGTGAGCGTCGAACCCGGATGGCACGCCACCATCTTCCCCCCTTATTTTGTTGTAGGAGCTATATTCTCGGGCTTCGCAATGGTAATGACACTTATGATTATCATCCGCAAATTGTATAAACTGGCCGATTATATCACCGACTCCCACCTGATAGCCGTTGCTAAAATTCTTACGTTTATCAGTTTAATCATGGGAACGGCTTATCTTACCGAGGTCTTTATAGCATGGTATTCCGGAAGCAATTACGAGTTGCATACATTCTTTAAAGCACGAATTTTTGGAACTTATGCTTTTGAGTTCTGGGCCATGTTTATATGTAATGCTATAATTCCTCAGTTATTCTGGTTTAAGAAAATACGATCCAATATCTGGTGGATGTTCGCCATTTCGCTGTTCATCAACCTGGGTATGTGGTACGAAAGGTTTAACATTGTTGTAACATCGTTGGCCCAGGACTATCTGCCTTCGAGCTGGACCACCTACGATCCGACAATTGTGGAAATCGGGATTTATGTTGGAACCATAGGAATATTCTCCGTAGGCGTACTGTTGTTTTTCCGCTATGTTCCTATGATTGCCATCAGTGAAGTCAAATCGGTTTTAAAATTGAATAAGAAATCGAAAGGTCATTAGCGGCTTTTGTAAGTTGTTGTATTTAGCTTACGACTTACGACTTGATACTTACGACTAAATATAAATCTATGAGTGCAAAAAATATTATTGGGATATTCGAGGATGAGGAAAAACTCGTCGATGCTGTGCAAAGGGTTAAATCCAAAGGCATCAGCATCGAAGAAGTTTACACTCCCTATCCGGTGTTTGAGGTTCTCGATGTTGTAGGAAAGAAGTCGCGGATAAGAAAAGTAGCATACTTCTATGGACTTTTTGCGGCATTGGGTATTTTGTCTTTCCTCTATTATACTTCTGTTATCAGCTGGCCTATTAATTACGGCGGAAAGCCTTTTAATTCGTTTCCGTCATTTATTATTATCACTTTGGTGCTTACCATTTTTTCTGTTACAGTACTCAGTCTGTTTACATTTTCGGTAGGCGCTAAGTTATTTCCCGGGCAAAAAGCTGTGGTGGCCGATTACCGTGCTACCGACAACCTTTTTGTGATGGTGGTTCAGAATGACAAAGAAAATTACAATGAGGTAAATTCCATATTGAAGGAAGCCGGAGCTATAGAAATTAAAGAAAATTAAGATATCACGATATGCAACTATTTCGTCATTGGTCTGCATTACTGGCAGCAGCACTTGTTTTAGGGTTAAGTTCGTGCGACAGGGACAACAATCATCCAGGCTGGGACTTCTTCCCTGATATGGCCTATTCGCATGCTTACGAAACCAATTCGCCAAACCCAAACTTTAAAGACGGGAAAACAATGCGCGATCCGGTAAAAGGAACTATCAGCCGCGATTTTGTGCCTTATCCTTATCAAAAAACCGATCAGGACCGGCTGTTAGCCGGTAAGGAGTTGGTAAATAAACTGCCGTATACCCCTGAGAATATTGAAAGAGGCAAGGTAGTCTATAAAGCTTACTGCCAGATATGCCATGGTGAAGCTGGTGACGGAAAAGGATTTTTGTTTACCAGTGGTAAATATCCGTTCCCGCCGGCATCTCTTATTAACGACAAAATCAAAGGTACTCCCGACGGAGAGGTTTATCATGTAATAACCGTTGGTTTTGGTATTATGGGTGCATACGGAACTCAGATCCGTCCCGACGACCGCTGGAAAACCATAATGTATATCCGTAAAGAACTTGAAAAGAAGTAGAACCTGAAAATATTTATATTCCAATGAACATACTACAGGAAAAAGAAAAGCTTCACTTTACACCGCTGCTGCGAAATGTTTCCTTTGCAATGATAGCTGTAGGTGTAATCACATTTGCATACGCTTTTATTGCTAATCCTGAAAAGGCCTGGGCCAATTATCTGCTTAACAATTATTACTTCTTGGCTCTTGCGGTTGGTGCATCATTTTTCTATGCTATTCAGTATATCACCCAGTCAGGTTGGTCTTCGGGTTTTAAGCGTATTCCCGAAGCAATGTTCTCTTATATTCCGGTGGCGGCTGTGTTTTTTGTGTTGCTGTTCTTTGGAGTTCATTACCTTTATGAATGGTCGCACCACGATGTTGTTGCCCACGATGAACTCATCGCTCATAAATCGCCCTATTTGAACGTACCGTTTTTCTTTATCCGCCTGGTGGTTTTCTTTGCAGCCTGGATTTTGCTTACCCGTCAACTCAGGAAACTCTCACTGCGCGAAGATCAGGTTGGAGGACTTGAGAATTTTCAGAGAAGCGAATTTTATTCCAAGATATTTATTTTCGTACTCGGTGTTACATTTTCGCTTTCAGCTATCGACTGGATAAAATCCATTGAAGTACATTGGTTCAGCACCCTCTTTGCATTGAAAAACTTTATAAGTGCTTTCTTTCATGGAACTACGGCTATTGTTTTTATAGCTCTTATCCTGAACTACAGGGGATATTTTAAATTTATCAACGGCAGTCATTTACACGATTTTAACCGGTACATGTTTATCCTTTCCATTTTTTACGGATATTTCTGGTTTTCGCAGTTTATGCTGATATGGTATGCCAACATCCCTGAAGAAACCGTGTATTATGCCATTCGCTGGGGCGAAGGTTGGAAAACGCTCTTCTTTGCTGATATTGTTGTGAACTGGTTTATTCCATTTCTGATATTGTTGCCTCCTGTGCTAAGCCGTAAAAAGCCATTGATAACTTTTATGGCAGGATTTATTCTTGTAGGATTTTATATCGATTGTTACATGCAGATCATGCCGGGTCTGTTCAAAAATAATCAGTTCGGTCTGATCGAAATCGGTTCGTTTGTTGGATATGCAGGATTGTTTATTCTGGTAATAAGCCATCAGTTATCGAAATACCCCATTATTGCCCGGAACCATCCATATCTTGAAGAAAGTCTGGAGCATCATTTTCATCAGTAATAAAAAGTTATAAAGCAGAAGTTATCAGGAAATAAATGAAGTTATCTTAGTTTCCCTACGCGAAAATTATTAAAAACATACCAATTCATTCACCTCCTCAGTTTCGATGTTGTCCTCGGTGCTGCAGGAGGTTTTGCTTTTGCATGTAAGGTGTTGGGTCGGAAGATCTCTGTAAATATTGTTCTGGTATTGGGACTTGCTGTATGGATTATTTACCTCACCGATCACTTGCTTGATAGTGCCAAAGAGCAAAGGTTTTTTTCTTCAAAATACAAACTTTATCACGATTACCGTAAATATTTGCTGGGCCTTTTGCTTGTACTTTGTGGTGCCGGACTGGTAATGGTTATTGAAATACTTTCCATGCAATCAATTATTGCCGGCCTTATTTTGATTGGCCTTCTGGTTTTATATTTTATGGGGCAGCATTTTCTAAAAGGAGAGATGCGTAAATTTTTTCCGAAGGAAATTATTATCGCAGTTATTTATATTGCTGCTATCTGGATTATTCCTGTACTTCAGTCTGAAACTCCCGATCTGAAATACCAACCTTTTATATTTTTACACTTTTTACTGGTATTAGCCAATGTGTCGTTATTTTCAATGTTCGAAAAACCTGAAGATCTCTTAAGTCATAAGGATTCTTTTTTTGGATCGCTTTCAACCAGGCATCTAAAAACCATTATTATTACCTTGGCTCTGGGCAGTCTCATAATGTCATTGGTGGTGGGGTCCAAAAGTATTTATACCGTTTTACCTTTTATTATTATTTCTGTTGTGTATTTCATCGAGGCTGTCTTTGCCCGTGTAGCGTTTATTGCCAGGTATTATGCAGAGATTACAGATGGCGTTTTCCTGCTGTTTCTTATTTTTTTCCTACCGAACTTTTCTGTCTGACCCTGCAACTTTTCGATGCCTGCCAAGTATAAAGGGGAAATTTCTTTAGTGAAACGGCTATCTTTTATATTGTTACTGCTTGTTCTTTTTTATTCATGTAAGAAGGACGATGGACCGGGAATGTTCGATTATACTGTTTCGGGTATTGAAAAAGTTGAATCGATGGTGGAAGAAACCCATACTCTTCACTTACTTGTGACCGGGAACGAAATAATGCCCGAAAATGTTTACCTGAATCTCGAAGATGTTCCGGCCGGAATGACCTGTACCATCGATCAGCCGTTTGGTGTTCCGGAATTTGCGGCTACTCTTAGTATCCGGGTTTCGCGCGATGCAGCAGGCGGGGCACATCAGTTGCGCCTTATTGCAAGTTCAGGCAAACGGCTCAAGCAGTTTTTTATTGATGTTAATGTTGATAAATCACTCTCGGCAACTTTTACGGTGTACAATTCGGTTATTTATAATCCCGAAAATATGAGCAGCAACATGGTGGATAGCGCCCTGGTCAAGTTGTATAAAGATCACAATACCTTTCTGATAGGAGTGCCCGATTTTAAATCCTATACCGACAAAAGCGGCAAAGCAAATTTTTTCAAGGTTCCTGCCGGAAATTATCTGTTTACAATCGAAAAGGGTAATCTGACCAATGTAGTTCAGAAACAAAATATCAACGGAGTTATGAAAGGCTATATTGTCGCCGGATTGTTCCGTACCCAGCAGGAAATTATCAACAGTGCCCAGCCTAAAGCTAAACCCGGCGATTTGAAATTCCGCGATATCAATGCCGATAGTAAGATCGATACCCAGGATCTGGGGCAATACGACAGTTTTAGCATTTACGATGGCGAACTGAACGAAAAGGTCATCTGGATTGGTTTGTAAATACCGGCAGGTAATTCCCGGAAATATTTATTCGAAAAACTCCATATTCTTTAAAAAAGGTGATAGCTTTAAGTATTTAGTGCTATAATGAAAATACTTTGGTTTCTTATTTTGATTCTTCTTTTTGCTTGCTCATCTGATAATGAGCGGGGCATTAAAATGACAATGAGAGCTCTGGCTGCCAATGACACTCCGCTTACTCATCCTGAGCCTGGCGAATGGCTATATGAGCATAAAGAAAAAGGTCAAACATATAAAGAATACATCCAAAGTTCTCCTTCATCACCCTTTTTGCAGAGGAAAGTGATTTATTTGCAACCTGTTGGTGGTTTTAGTCCTATTCAGAGAGATGTCATTCATTATACAGCAGAATATCTTCAAACTTTTTTCGGTTTGGAAGTACACATTTCACCCACGCTGGACAATACTGTTGTACCAGATAGTGCGAAAAGGACTGGCAGAGATGGGAATGAACAATTTCTGGCCTCTTACATTCTGAGCAACCAGCTAATGACAAGGATTCCGGACGATGCAATTGTTTACATGGCGCTGACAGAAAAGGATCTTTACCCTAAACCCTCTTGGAATTTTGTTTTTGGCCTTGCTTCTTACAAAAGCAGGGTAGGTGTTACATCAATTTACCGATTCTCCGATTACCAGCTTGATTCAAATAATTACAACCGGTGCCTGGAGAGGCTGATAAAAATATCGTCGCACGAGATAGGACATATGTTCTCCATGAAACATTGCACGCATGCGCTTTGTACAATGAATGGAACCAACAGTGTCACCGAAACTGATGGTAAACCGAACAGGCTTTGTTCAGAATGTACAGGTAAATTAATCTGGAATCTTAAAATTGATCCGGCAAGCAGACTAAAGCAGCTCCGGGAATTCTTTATCAGGCATAAGCTGGAAGATGATCTGGATAAAATTAATGCCGATATTGAACTTTTAACAGCAAAAAAATTGTTTAAGGAATAACTGATTTAATCGAACCATGGAAACTGTTGATCGCAAAAAGCACTGGGAGAATATTTATCAAACCAAACAACTAACGGAGGTAAGCTGGTTTCAGCCTACACCTCAGACTTCGCTCGATCTCATAGGCGGATTTAACCTTCCGCTCTCTGCAAAAATTATAGATATTGGCGGTGGAGATAGTTTGCTCGTGGATCATTTGCTCGATGTGGGTTATCAGAATATTACCGTCCTGGATATTTCGGAAGCAGCCATCGTACGGGCAAAAAAGCGGTTAGGAGAACGTGCTGATGCTATTCAGTGGATTGTTAGTGATGCTTCACAATTCAGTACTTCTGAAAAATACGATCTGTGGCACGACCGTGCAGCCTTTCACTTTCTTACAACCCCGGATGAAATCGAAAGTTATCTGAAAACTGCCCGGCAGAGTATCAAACCAGCTGGAGCACTTATTATCGGGACATTCTCGGAACAAGGACCTAAAAAGTGCAGCGGTCTGGATATAAAGCAATATTCGGAAGAAAGCATAACTCATCTTTTTGCTCCGGGATTTGAAAAAATAAAATGCTTTACCCTTGATCACAAAACACCTTTTGACACTGTTCAGAATTTTATATTTTGCACCTTCAGGCGAATTTAGAGGGAACAATTCGTATGTTTACTCATTCAAAATGTGCCCGATGAAAAAACTACTTTTTAAAGTTTTGCTGTTTTCAATCTTTACCACAACGATTGTTCCGCAAATAGCTAAAGGGATTGAAGCTAACGGCTATATAATTACAGAAAAGTGGGATACTGTTTTTGGGACTGTAAGGTTAAGTAAATTCCAGAATGGCCGCGTGTTGTTGAACGGGTTTGACCTGGAGACTCTCCAATACCAGGTTTCGTTCAGAGGGAAGGACGACAGGAAATACCGGACACATTATCCGGGAACAATCGCTGGATTTGGATTTACTTATGAGTACGAAGATTACTCCTTTACAAGTTTTGTGATCGATTACAAGAGTGTTGTTCCTAACGACAAGCAGCGGAACAGGTTTCTTTGCAGGGTATATCATGGGAAGCTCAACTTATACCGGAACATCATTACTGTGAATAATCCATCGGCTTTCAACAACCAAAGCGATTTCACCACTTTTTATGAATTTTTTCTGCAAAATAGCACCAAAGGTCTTCTTAAAGTTCAAAGAACCAAAGAAATTCAATCAATTCGCGACTTATTGAGGCAGTTTGATGTCGACGAAAAGTTTATTGGTGAAGTTCCCATGTATACCGATATGGATGAAATCAGAAAGGTACTTCAGCAGTACGATAAGTGGCTGGCGATGCAAAATGTTGCTATTTAAAATTTTCTCCTAAAAGAGGTATCAGGTTGTATTTTTCAAGGGTCTTTTTCTAGCTTCCCGGATGTTGATCAGGACTATTTCCTTTTTTCCTGGGTCAAAACGATAAGTAAGTATAGTTAACCTATTAATAGGTCCATGATATAAATTTTTATGACTCTTACTTACCTCTAACATTTGAGGGTTTTCTTTCAGTAATTCAAAAAAGCGATTTGTATCCTGAACAAAATTCCTAACTTCCTTGTCTGACCATTCTTTTTCCAGGTAACTCACAATCCGTGCATATCCCTTTTCGGCCCTTTTTGACCATACCAGGTTTACATCCATTTTTTATATTTTGCCATTACCTCATCATGAGGAATTACTTCGCCCCGATCTGCTTCAGCAAGCCCTTGCTCTATCTCTGCTCGTTCTTCATCACTAATTGTATTCCACCAATCGGTTTGTGGGCCGGTTTTGGAGGCAAGCAAAACCCTTACAGCATTTAAAATATTACTGTCGGTTATCTTGTCTATCATGTTGTGCAAATCTGTTCTAAGCTCTATAACGTTCATAATTGCTTATTTTTACCCTTCTGCAAAATTACAATTTAACTTCACTTGTAACTCTAAATATAGCTTGATATTTCTGTTTGATAAGGATAAAGTTGCAAACTCTTTAAAACGCGAAAAATATAATCAGACAATCAAATTAATTTTAAAGAGAACTGCGAGCCTTCTATAATGCTACTCTACCTTGACCAAACGTCCCACATACCTTGCTTCCTTATCCACAATAATTTTGAAGAAGTAAATACCAGGTATGAGTTTGCCGTGGAAATAGAGCTGCAATGAATTGTTCCCTGGCGAAAGTTCGTGTTGAGCAGAGATTTGTACCAGCCTTCCCGACAAATCGTAAATCTCAATAATGGCTAATCCTGATTTTGGAGTCTCAATGTCAAGAATAACGAACTCCTTAGCAGGATTGGGATATACATTTATTTGTTCCGATGGATTGCCAGCCAATGGAACCGGTTGAACCGAAGAGTAAATATTTTTTGCAAGTTCGGTATCCATCCATGCCCAGCGCTGGTTAAGAAAGGTTTTCAGGTAATCCACCTCTTTTTTATAGGTGTTTCGGTCCTGGTACCCGTATGTTTCGCGCCAGATATTCATGCCCAGCACTGGCCAACGGGCAAATTCACGTTCCTGGGCTTCCGACAGCAGGTTTGCTATCGAATCGACATACGCCAGCAGTGTTTCGGTTTTATAAGGCCCTTCCCGCAACGACTCCCATCTCCTCCTGAGTTTATAGCTGAATGAAGGATCGCTGTAAAGCTGCCGCCAGAAAAACGGAGTGTTGTTGGTTGCAGTGTGTGAGAAAAGCCATCCGTTTACAACACCGTTATCCGGGTACGAGGAGTTACCCGATGACTGATCGAAATCCCATACCGGCCCTGCCTTCAACTTTCCTTTTTTATCTTTATGGAAATAAGCGCTCCAGCCATAAGCATCACTGTTACGCAAGGCTTCCTGCACCATCATTTCGTCGATAAACGATTCAGTATCGATCCACCAGGCATACCCGGTATTTTCATCTTTCCAGTTCGTTGAACGCATGGCATTCCGGAAGTCGTCGTCGTACTTCCTGATATATTCCATCTGGACTGAAGTAGGATTATCAGGATATTTCAACAGGCGCGACTGCCCCATGTTACTTTCAAATCCGGTGATTTCGTAGATGTATCCGCCGGTATAATCCGGGTAGGCAATTTCGTCGGGTGTAAGGTTGGCTATATCGAGACGGCATGAGTCGCGTTTTATTTTTTCCATCAAAATATATATGCCCTGGTATTGGTTGTTAATCACCACTTCCACTAAGCGGCCGCGGCTTGCCCAACGGCCTGCTTGTCGCGACATGTGTGTGGCTAACAGATTCCTAGCAAAAGTATGATCGAGGTAACTGGCTATCAGGCACCAGTCGTTTTCGGCCGGCATGCCCAGCAGGGGAACATTCAGATTGGCTCCCTGGCTGCTCCGTGTTTCGAAATTATAAGGTTTTTTAGGAAGGTTCTGCGATGAATTCCCTCTTAATTCAATTCCAATGGAGCCGTCGAAATGGTTGTAAGCATCGGTAAGCTGATTATGTTGGGATAATCCGTTATAAATAATCCCCAGGTGGGCAGAAGTTTTAGGATCATCAACAATTGCCTGGTTGTTATTGGTTTGAATAACAAGGATGGGCAAGTTTGACGACGTAAAAGCATCAGCATAAGCATTTTGCTGTGTTGTTTGACTATAAGTGTGAATACTCAGCACCCATAAAGCAGTTAGTAAGCCGGCGATTCGTGGCATGTTTCTGTGATTCGGTCCTGAGGTAAAGGTATAATTTTTACACTTATTCTGATTAATTTTTGCAAAATTGCCCGGCTCATTCAGGAATTTTCACCCGCATTACATTCTAAAATTGCGTCTTTAGGTGCGGATTTGTTATGTTTCTCCACTGCCGCAACAGGTTGAAATGATATTTAAGTATTTTTACGGTTTTACAAACATACTATGACGATACTTTTTGCCTTGTTGCTTTTAGGTGTTTTAGCCGGGATCCTTTCCGGATTGTTCGGAATTGGTGGTGGCATTATTATGGTGCCGATGCTCGTTGCTGTTTTCGGATTTGATTTATTAAATGCAAATGCCACATCGTTGGCAGCGATGCTTCTACCGGTTGGTATTCTGGGTGTTATAGCCTATTACAAAGCCGGATATATCAATTTGCGCGATTCTTTATGGCTTTCCATAGGACTTTTTGGAGGATCTTTTATTGGCGGCGAGCTTGCGGTGTCTGTTGATGTGAGCCTTCTCGCTAAACTTTATGCTGCTTTTCTGATATACATCGCGGTGGGATATTTAAATCTGCCGGCTCTGATTACAGGACGAAAAATACAACCACCGTCTGAAGGTGGCGGGAAGATCCGCCGGGCATTCTGGGTTTATATATCAGTTGGTATTCTCGCCGGCATAATTGCAGGAATGTTTGGAAAGGGTGGTGGCCTGGTAATAGTTCCAATTTTAATTAAATTTTTCAGATACGATCCAAAATCGGCAACAGCCACATCGCTGGCGGCATTGCAGTTGCCTGTCGGATTACCCAGTGTAATCATATATGCAAATGCCGGACATCTGAATTACTATTACGCGGGATTAATGGCAATTGGCATAGTTGCCGGGGTTTTTGCGGGTTCCAAACTGGCATTGAAGATTCCGGCGGCCACGTTTAAAAGAGTTTATGCCCTTTTCCTTCTGGGAGTTGCGGTGTATATGGTTGTAAAATATATATAAAATCCGAACCGGATGAAGGAGTAAAGCAGTTATTGTTATTTTGAAACGGCCAGAAGCTGGTTAGATTAAGCTTAGTGTGCTAACCTTAGCTTGGCTTTGAATTTAAGGTTGAGCGTTCTTTCACCCCTCTCCTTCAGGAGAGGGGTTGGGGGTGAGGCCTCTTAATACTATCTATTTCTTATTGTAATACTTCATGGCTTTTGGCATAAAGTCCTGCAAGTCCTTAATGCGGGTTTCGTGAGCAGGGTGAGTTGACAAAAATTGGGGAGGCGCCCCACCTTTGCTTTGAGAGGCCATTCGTTCCCAGAAGGCAGGTGCTTCCTGAGGATTATATCCGGCCATTGCCATAAAAATAAGCCCCATTTTGTCCGCTTCGGTTTCGTGAAGTCTGCTGAAGGGCAAAACGCCCAAAACGTTAGAACCTACACCATAGGCTGCCATAGCAAGCTGTTGGGTTTCCTGGGGCTTTTCGTTCAGAGCAACAGCAAGAGCAACACCACCGAATTGCTGGATGAGGCCCTGGCTCATACGTTCACCACCATGATTGGCAATGGCATGTGCCACCTCATGGCCCATTACTACAGCAACTCCGGCTTCATCTTTACAAATTGGCATAATGCCGCTGTAAAAAGCTACTTTCCCGCCAGGCATACAAAAGGCATTTACCTGGGAAGATTCCAAAAGGTTAAACTCCCACTGAAAGTCTTTGATCTGATCTTCAAGCTTCTGATCGCGCATAAAAGTCTCTACCGCCTGTTTAATTCTCACACCAACATTCTTCACCATATTGGTCTCCGTTTGATTGGTCGAGAGCTTGTTTTCTTTCAACACTTGCTTATAGCTGTCGAAGCTCAAAGGCAGGATCTGCGAATTTGGCACGAGCGAAATTTGTTTGCGTCCCGTTACTGGTACTACCGAGCAGCCAACAAGGTATAACGCAAGTAATATGGATAACTTCCGTATCATACTGATATTCTTTAGTGTATTCAATAATAAAACCCGGCAAAAATGTTTTTGTTTGAACTTTTGTTATTTCAGTTGAAAGAAAGTCCATTCTCTGCCCGGAGTCTCGGAGCGGAAAGTTTCTATACAGCCGCGGTCCTGAATAGTGACATAGCAGGTTCTTCCATCGTGGCCGCCAAAAGCGATATTGGATGCCTTTTTGCCTTTGAGTTCCACTTCGCGTATAATTTTTCCTTCCGGAGAAACTATGGCTACAGTACCTTTGTCGTAGCGACAAACAAACAGGTTTCCTTCGGTATCGCAACGCATGCCATCCAAACCGAAATCAGGAAATTCAACCAATAACTTTTTATTGGAAATGTTTCCGAGGGTATCGAGGTCGTAACGCCAGATTTTTCGCTGAATACTTTCGTTAACATAGAGATATTTATCGCCGGGACTAACTTCAATTCCATTGGTAGTTCCAAGTCCGGAGTCGATTTTCACAAGTTCGCCTTCACGCGACGAGCGGTAGATGTTGCCCGTTCCAGCTTTCCAGTTGGGATCGGAGGCAAAAAGGATCCCTGATTCCATAATTGCCAGGTCATTAGGCTGGTTCATGGTGCTGTCGTGTGCATAAACCCTGATGGCTTTTTCGCCCGAACGCATCACCAGGATATTGTGATTTGTATAATCGGCAATATACATGTTCCAGTTTTTGTCGAAACGGATACCATTACCAATACTTCCCGCAGGTAGAGTGGCAAAAAGCTCAGATCTACCCAGCGAATCGACAATACCGATAGTTCCGTTTTTTTCAAAATTTACAACATATAAAAAACCAGCACCAAGACTTGCAGGTCCTTCAACTCCACTGGTGAATTTTTTCTCAGGCGTGAGATCGTGCGCTTTCCAATACTTTTGCTTTTTACATGCAGTAAAAACAAGGGCAACCGATACAAAAACTATAAAAATGATTTTTCTTTTCATGGCAGAAGGTTTTATTAGACAAACAAATGGAAAAAAA
>JAJYAG010000260.1 GCA_021779665.1 Bacteroidota bacterium
GTGAAACCGATCTTGCAAAGCAAACGCTGAGTGAAGCTGACAGGATTGATCCGCTTAATCTTACTTCGGCTTACGAGCGATATCAGATGGATAAAAAAAGCACCGGGATGAAGGCGCCATTATTGTTACGTGAATTATTCCGCGACGAAGTTGATAATTACCTCGAAACAGCTGCCAGGTATCTGATTGCCGGATTTTACAGCGATGCTGCCGAATTGATGAAGCTGGCCAGTATACCAGAGTTGCCTCAGACTTCAAAAAATCCTCTGGTTTCCTATTACCTGGCGTATTGTTACTCTAAAAGCAACCAGTTAGCCGACGCTGAAAAAATGTATCAGAAGGCTTCAGCCATGAAAACTGATTTTTGTTTTCCTTATGGGCCTACTACTTTTTCTGTATTGTCCGAAGCGCTTAAGGTAAACGAAAACGATGCCACGGCTCATTATCTTTTAGGAAATTTATTGTGCAACAATGCCCCCGAAATGGCTCTTGAGCATTGGAACAAAGCGGCTTCCTTAAAGAATTCGCCTATGATCAGCCGGAATCAGGCTTTTGTTCTTGCTAATATTAAGGATAATCCAAAAGAAGCGGTTACAAAAATGGATATGGCTCTTGAGTCAGGCATTGCAAACCCGATGTTTCTACTGGAACGTGACATTTATGCTGCTTACGCAGGAGAAAGTCCTGCCTCGCGTCTGGCCTTTATAGAGAAGTATAAAACGCTTTCTGCCTCCTGGGATAAAACAGAATTACGCAGGGCCGAACTCCTTAACTTTACCGGAAACTTTGATGCTGCTATTGATATTCTGAAGAATCAGCATTTTTATATTGCCGAAATTACTACGCTTAATCCCCATATTGTCTGGTCGAATGCTTTTATATCGAGAGGTATAAACTATTTAAAAAACAACGATGCGGATAAGGCAATTGCTGATTTTACTGAAGTTTCAAAGTTTCCACGGAATCTTGAAATAGCCCGCGATTCCAGGATTGCTCTTGCGAATTACTGGTTGGCAATGGCTTATATGCAAAAAGGCGAGAAGAAAAAGGCCCGTGAGTATTTCACACTAATGGCTAACAATTCCGATGGTGCTTCCGGCTGGGGAGCAACAGGAACTGGCCTTGTACCTTTTTATCAGGCATTAAGCAGGATCGAGCTTGGGAACCGGCCTAAAGCTGAGGAGATTTTTCAAAAGCTCATCACGCAGGGGAATAATATGCTGAATACTAAATATCACGAGGCCTCCGACGACAGATCGGTAAATATCCGCCAATCGCGTAAACATCAGAAGGCTGAAGGTTATTTTTATATCGGGCTGGGAAATAAAGGTTTGGGCAATCAGGCTGAAGCCGATGCCAATTTCAAACGGGCCCTGGAAACAGATCCTGCATTTTTCGATCTCAATCTTATAAATAAATAGGTACAAGCCTGGGTGTTTTACATCTGACTCAATAAACACAAGTAAACTGTTATGGACTGTTCTGCCAAAAATGTATTATATTATGGGAAGCCAAGCGATTTGCAATTGAAGCATTTTCTGAAATGTGGGGATCTTGAGGTAGTTTATGAAAATGGAAGTCTTCGATATATTTCGGCGGGCGGGGTAGAGCTTATCAGGACAATATACTCCGCTGTGCGCGACCGGAACTGGGGAACTATTTCTTCCGAAATAACAAATGAAAGAATTGAAAACCATAAGGATGGTTTTACAGTTTATTACGAAGCCAGGTACAGAAATGCGGAAATTGATTTTCAGGCTGTATATAGGATTGAAGGGAAGGCCAATAAAATTGAATTTTCCTTCTCAGGAAAAGCGCTGAAAAAGTTTCTTAAAAACCGGATCGGGTTTTGTGTTTTGCATCCGCTGGATGGTATTAAAGGCCGGAATCTGAAAATTAATCACCCTGATGGAAGAAGCTCCGCAATAAACTTTCCTGAGCAAATCAGTCCCGTTTCCCCTGCAACTAATATTAGTGCAATGGAGTGGAGAAGCGGAAATGCAGATTGTATGCTGAATTTCGCGGGCGATGTATGGGAAATGGAAGACCATCGCAACTGGACCGATAGTTCTTATAAAACTTATTGCACTCCTCTTTCTATTCCCTTCCCTGCTGAAATTAACGATGGTGAGTGTGTTTATCAGAAAATTTCATTCGCGGCAACCGTAAATTTGGCTTCCGACAAACCGGAGGAAGAATATATTTTATCAGAAAGAGATGAAATAGTAAAATTGCCTGCAATAGGAACAACACTCGGGGTAGGTTCACTTTCCATAAATGAATCTAATATTTTAAAGCAGGCCGGATTAAAACATCTCCGGTACGATTTGAAATTTTCGCATGCCGACTGGGCTGGTTTATTTTCAGCAGCCATTGAAAATTCGGCCAGAATAAAGGTGCCGCTGGAACTTGTGCTTCATTTTACCGGTGATGCATTGGAGGAAGTGAAACAATTGGAGCATTTTCTGACAGGGAAGGTTATAAAACCTGAATATGTCTGGTTTATTGATGGGAAGTCGCGGCTTACAAATAATGTTCTTGTTAACAAGGTGGCCAATGTTTTGCAGCAAATATTTCCTGAATCTGCTTTAGGTTGCGGTACCGATGCTTATTTTGCAGAGTTTAACCGTAACCGCTTCGATGGTACCTTGTTGGATTTTGTTACTTATGCCGTTTGTCCTCAGGTACATGCCTTCGATAATGACAGTCTGATAGAAAACATGGCTGCCCAGGCCGATACTGTTGAAAGTGCAAGAGTTCTTTACCCCGGGAAAAATGTTCATGTTTCCCCTGTAACCCTGAAGCAGCGTTTTAATGTGGTAGCAACCGGCGATGAACCTCCGGTAGCCGAAGACCAGCTTCCGCCTCAGGTAGATGAGCGTCAAATGTCACTGTTTGCTGCTGGCTGGACTTTGGGAAGTTTGGCATCGCTGGCTCAGGCGGGTGCTAATGCTGTTACTTATTATCAGGCAACCGGATGGAGGGGTATTATCCAGGGAGAGGAAGAAAATCATAAGACTCAGTTATTTGCAGGGTGCAAAAACGATGTTTATCCTGTTTATCATTTGTTGAGGTTTTTAAATACTATCAATCCTGCAAGTGCAAAGATCTGCAGGAGCAATCATCCGCTTAAATTTACCGGGCTAATTCTGAAGAAAAACTCTGAGAGATTTTTGATTATTGCTAATCATACCAGTTCGCATCTGAAAATAAAGTCTGAGGAGTTTACTCCTGTTAGCTTTATTGAGCTATCGGAAGACAATATGGGAAAAGCATTAAAAGATGGTACTTTTTTAGATAAAGCTGAATGGAAAGGTATTTTAAAGGAATTTGTTGTGGTTAAGCCTTATGCTTTGTTTTTTGCTAAAATATAAACTGACTCTCGGGATATATGTATGTAAAACTATCATCATAAGATTCCTCATTCCAGTTCCTTCCAAATTAATGTCATTCTGAGAGTCCACCCCAGGAATTGGGGCATAATGGGTTGATAACAGAGAGTGGCTGTTAAAACGCCGTAGGTGTTTCAGTTTTGTAGCCGGGGGTGAAACGAAGTGTAAGCCCCGGATTGGATTCAAGCATATATTCAGCGACGCGAAAAACATTTGAGCAAAGAGATTTCTCTGATATCGTCGCAATGGCTATATTCTACCATCACAGAGTTTTACCCAAATATGTCATAAGTACGAAGTGAAGAATCTAAGCTTAAGGACGATATAAATATTAATGCCTCAACAGGCAATTACTCCAGTAATAAAATGATCTGGCAGAGTCTTAAAGCTCCACCAGATCTGGTACAGAGTAATTATTTTATTGCATAGCGGATCGACAGTGCAAGTCCGTCGAACCATACATGGTCGTCGCCAATAAAGTTGAAAGCTGGTTTCCAGTCGAGACCTATGTTGATAGGTACTTCATCAAATGTATATTCAAGGCCGCCTATCAGGTCCATACCTACAATGGAGTGACTATCGTCGTAATAGTGCCAGTAATATTTTCCACTATCCCAGAAACCAACATGAGCCCCGATTCCTATAAACCAATCCAGGTTATTCACTCCTTTTAGTGGTTTTTGATGTTCGTAAAGTCCTGTAACTACAAAACCATTCCATCTAAAGGAGAGCAATCCTTCCAGAGCCTTATCATTCTTTACAAAGTGCTTTACAGTAAAGCCATTAAAAAAGCCAATCCTTCCGCCTAAACCTGTCTTGTATTCCTGAGCATTCAACGTAGTTGCCATCATGAAACAGAAAGCAATTCCTATTAACATTTTTCTAACCATAATTTTCATTTTTAGAATCTATATATTGGGTTAACTAAAGTTCTTACTTACGACCAGCGAATATTTAGGTTGCATTCCGGTATTTTATTATTGACAAAATTCCCCAACAAAAACAACTAAAACATTGTTTCTCCATAATTAAGTATGTTAGTAAGTTCTCCATCTGAAAATCAGTATTTTCTTACGACTTACGACCAGATACTTACGACTTTATTATAACAGATAATTTTCTTTCTGGTTTAAACTTCAACGTTATGATCATTACAGATACAAAATATACAAACCGGTTAATTAACGAGAACAGTCCCTATTTATTGCAGCATGCTCATAATCCTGTTAACTGGTACCCTTGGGGCGATGAAGCTTTCGAAAAAGCACGAAACGAAAACAAGCTGATGCTTGTAAGTATTGGCTATGCAGCCTGTCACTGGTGCCATGTTATGGAGCACGAATCGTTCGAGAACGAGGAAGTGGCGGCACTTATGAATGAACATTTTGTGTGCATCAAAGTCGACAGGGAGGAGCGTCCTGATATCGACCAGGTGTATATGGATGCAGTTCAGTTGCTCACCCGCCGTGGAGGCTGGCCTTTGAACTGTTTTGCACTTCCCGATGGCCGTCCTGTTTATGGCGGCACTTATTTTCCGCGAGGTAACTGGATTGAAGTTTTACACTCGCTTCACCAGGTTTATATAAACGATTACGAAAAAGTTGTGGAACAGGCAAATGCCATTACTGAGGGATTATCTGACATATCACCACTGCTGACCACAGAATCACCTCAGGATTTTAATTCAGCTTATATCGATCAATATTTAAAAGGCCTGTCCGCAACTTTCGATCTGGTTGAAGGAGGGAGCAAAGGAGCTCCCAAGTTTCCGATGCCTGTGGTTTATGAGTTTCTGATCAGGTATTATTTTCAGACAAAAGATAAAAGGGTATTGGACTTTGTTACCCTCACTCTTGACAAAATGGCGCTGGGAGGTATTTACGACCATCTGGGCGGAGGCTTTGCACGATATTCTACCGACGACCGGTGGTTTGCTCCTCACTTCGAAAAAATGCTGTACGATAATGCCCAACTGGTTTCGCTTTACAGCAAAGTTTTTAAGATAACAAAAAACGAGCACTATAAGAATACCGTTATCCAGACCCTGCAGTTTATTGAAAGAGAACTGACATCGCCTGAAGGAGCATTCTTTTCATCGCTTGATGCGGACAGTGATGGGGAAGAAGGAAAGTTTTATGTATGGGACGGGCAAGAAATTGATGAGGTGTTGGGCAACCGTTCGGACGAATTCTGCAGATATTATAAGGTTACCGAAGAAGGCAACTGGGAACCCGGTAAAAATATTCTTTATCTCGACGAATTTCTTCCGAAGGAAACTGAACATTTGGAAAGCAAACAGTTATTACTTTCGGAAAGAGCAAAAAGAATAAAGCCGGGACTTGATTCAAAAATTCTTTGCAGCTGGAATGCCTTGATGCTTGAGGCATACCTGGATGCTTACACGGCCTTCAATATAAACGATTATTACGAAAGAGCATTGACCTGTGCTGCTTATCTTGAGCAGAACAACGTTGAAAGCGGGAAGGTATGGAGAGTGAATCAGAATGGTAAACAAATCACCGGATTCCTGGACGATTACGCCTATCTGGCCAAAGCATTTATAAGATTGTTTCAGATCAGCTGCAACGAGAAATGGCTGCAGACAGCACGTTCGATAGCAGATCATGCCGTTGCCCATTTTTCGGATAACGAAACGGGTATGTTTTTCTATACTTCCGATCTGAATCCTCCACTGGCAGTTCGGAAACACGAACTTCACGATAATGTTACGCCTGCATCAAACTCTGTAATGGCAGGTGTTTTATTGCAGCTTGGCCGCTATTTCGAGCATGAATCCTATCGCGACCGGGCGGTTAAGATGATAAAAAATGTATCGGAATCCATGATTCAGTATGCATGGTATCATGCAGGCTGGGCGAAGGTTGCCTGCGACCTGGCCTATCCCGTCCTGGAAGTTGCCATTAGCGGATCTTCAGCCCGCGAAAAGGTTTTAGAGCTTGAATCCCATTTTTTACCCCATCTGCTTATTTGTGCTTCGCCCGTGGAAAGCTTTCTTCCACTTTTGGAAAATCGGTTTAAACCGGGAGAAACATGGTTGTATGTATGCGAAAACCGTAGTTGCAAGTTGCCTGTGACTTCAACAGAGGCTGTGCTGGAGTATGTCATCTCCGGGTATTTTGCGGTTTAGAACAAGGTGGTATGCGAAAAAGTCAGAAAGGCTTCGACTACGGTCTGGCGGTTGACAACCAGTCCTACCTCAGTCACCCTGAGCGGAGTCGAAGGGAGCTAAGCAATAATTTGAAAACGTCAACGGTAGCGAAGTCGAAATAAGTCTCGTAAAGGGTTTTTCAGCCTGCAGCTTAGTAGCCGCCTGGCGGTGATCTCTTTGCAGCAAACATTATGGTTTAGAACTATACTGACTTTCGGGATATATGCATGTATAAGATTCCTCATTTCAGTTCCTTCCATTCGGAATGACTTGAGTCTGGGTTTTTAGGGGTGGAGGGGAATTTTGCGGCGAAGCCG
>JAJYAG010000084.1 GCA_021779665.1 Bacteroidota bacterium
TAGAAAGTAAGAGTCTGAAGCTGTATTTGTTCAGTTATCGCAACCACGGCGATTTTCATGAAGATTGTGTAAACAAAATTATGAATGATTTGGTTGCACTGCTTCAGCCCCGTTACATTGAGGTTTGGGGGAAATTTCTTCCGCGTGGAGGTTTAAGCATTGATCCCTGGTGCAATTATGCAATGGCCGATCCTTATTTTGAGAAAATGAAGGAGTATCGGTTGATGAACCACGATTTGAATCCTGAGATTATCAACAACAGATAAACAGGCTTCATGATACCATAAAATTTTACGGGCCTTCAAAAATCCATATTCTTGAGTCACATCCTTTTATTTATAAAAAATAATTTGTAATTTTAATATACAAGCCTTATAAAAAATTGTAAATTAAACATTTAGTAAAGGGAGATTGTATGAAAAAGCTTAAGATTGGACAGAAAGTTTTAATGAGTTATATTCTCGTTATTGCAATTCTGATTGGTGTTGGATCGTATATTGTTTTTCAATTTAACAGGTTAGGGCAGATGCAGGATGAGGGCGCAAAGAGGTCTAATCATTCCAACGTGGTTTCGCACTATTCCTCTTTTGGGTCGGAATCCTACCGTATAATTGCTGATGCCATTATTAACAGGAATGCTGATGCGCAGGCAGACTGGAAAGCTCAAAAAGAAGTTGTTGCAGGTATTTTAAACGAAATATCGGAAATTGTAGATACTCCTAATGAAAGAACCTGGTTTAATGAAGCTAAGAGTAAATACAGTCAACTGGAAAATATTGTTGACACTCAATTATTACCCATTCTTTATCAGACAAACCAGAGTGCTGAAACTAAAGAATTAATTTCTAAGATTGACGATCAGATTGATCAAATTCTCTTAGGTATTGAAACCCCGATTCACAAAATAGCCAATAGTATAGTTACCGAAAGTCAGGAAGCAGATAAGCAGTTCGATCAGGTGAGAAAAACAACCATTACACTGGTAGTTATAGTATTTTTGGTCGTTTTTGCCGGAGCATTCATTTTTTCAGTGTATTTAAGTCGTAATATCAGGCAGATACTTAATAACCTTATTGCAAGAATTAATTTTCTGAATAAACAATCACTTGATGGCGAATTGAAGGCCAGACTCAATATATGCGAAATTGATTCTGAATTTCAGGAGATAGGTCAAGGTATAAACAGCATTCTGGATTCGTTGATTGCTCCGTTAAATGTAGCCGCCAAATATGTTAATTTAATTGCAAAGGGCAATTTGCCACCATATATTCAGGAAGAATACAAAGGGGATTTTAATGAAATTAAAAATAATCTGAATTCACTTATTGAAGCATTAAATACTATTACAGAGAAGGCTAAAATGATGGCCGCCGGAGATCTTACAATAGAATTAACCAAGCGTTCCGATAAAGATGAAATGATTGAGGCCCTTAATGGTATGATAATTTCAATGAAAAGGGTCATAAATGAAGTAAATGCCGCATCGGAAAACATTGCCAAAGCCAGCTCCGAGCTTAGTACAAGCGCCCAGCAGTTATCGCAGGGAGCTTCGGAGCAGGCATCAGCAGCCGAGCAGGTTTCGTCGAGTATGGAGGAAATGGCCGCCAACATTCAGCAAAATACCGAAAATGCCCAGCAAACTGAAAAGATTTCAGCAGCGGCTACCGATGGTGTAATGGAAAGTAGCAATGCTGCCATGAAAGCTGTGGCAACAATGAAACAGATAGCTAATAAAATATCCATAGTTAGTGAAATTGCTTTTCAGACAAACATACTTGCTCTTAATGCAGCTGTGGAAGCTGCCAGGGCAGGAGAGCACGGAAGAGGATTTGCGGTGGTGGCTGCTGAGGTTCGGAAGCTAGCCGAACGTAGTAAAATTGCTGCCGAAGAAATTAACGAGTTGTCAAAGTCGGGAGTTGAGGTAACCGAGAGTGCTGGTCAGAAACTTTTGTCCATGGTGCCCGAAATTCAAAAGACAAGCAGGCTGGTTCAGGAAATATCCGCCGCCAGTATTGAGCAGAACTCTGGTTCGGATCAAATTAATTCAGCCATTCAACAGTTAAATCAGGTTACACAACAAAATGCTGCTTCATCTGAAGAAATTGCAACAAGCTCCGAAGAGCTGGCATCGCAGGCGGAAAAATTACTCGAAACGATTTCGTTTTTTCAGTTGGATCAAGATGCTGATTTCCGGCATTTTCAAAATAAAAGGCATAATCCGGTAAAACGAACAGAAGCGCCTAAACATTCATCCGTAGCTCCCAGGACGTTAAAAAAAGGAATTGATATTTCTTTGAAGTCTGAAAGTCAGGATAGTGATTTTTCAAGCTATTAATAATTTAACAGACTATCAGGATAATTGCACAGGCTCTAAGTATTGGATTATATAAGGTAAATTCCAGTGGAAGTTAATATTCCTTCACTGGAATTTCTGTTTTAAAAGGGGGTAATTCTGAAAAGAGAAGATTGAGGGTAACTTATAGATAGGGTTAAATTTTGAAGTTATTAAAATTTGTCGGTAATTTCATGCTGAAATCGTTCAGCATAATTTTAACCTAAAAATAAATTAAGATGGGAAAGACCGTTCAATTTGGCGAAACTGTTCCTGGATATGAGATTCCTGTATTAAATGAGCGGGAAATCAGAGCTTCGGCTGGTATTTTGTTTTTCTTTACATTTCTCTCTCTTATGCAAATTCTTTACAAAGGTAACTTTGTGATGATTAAGTATGTGATCACATTGTTTCTGACCGACTTTATAATCCGTGTATTTATTAACCCTAAATATGCTCCTACGCTCATCATTGGCCGGTTAATTGTTTCGCGGCAAAACCCTGAGTATGTTGGAGCCGCACAAAAGAAATTTGCATGGATCATTGGAGTAGCGCTTTCGGCAACCATGTTTGTCTTAATGGTAATTGTTAATTCCTATAGCATCATAACCGGTCTTGTTTGTTTGGTTTGCCTCATCTTTTTATTTTTTGAATCGGTATTCGGTATTTGTCTCGGATGCCTGTTTTACGGGTGGTTCTATAAAAAGAAAGCTCAATATTGTCCCGGAGAGATTTGCGACGTGAAAGCGAAGCAGGACATACAAAAGACTTCGTGGATGCAGTTACTTATTATTCTTTTGTTTATTGGTTTTACCGTTTTTATGGCTTATGGGTTTAACGACTATTTTAGCGAAAAGCCCCGTGAACTTTGGGAAATTCTCAAATCGTAAATCCCAGTGAAAGCAATTGTTTACGAAAAATATGGATTGCCCGATGTGCTGCGTCTGGAGAATGTGGAGCAACCTGTTCCTGCTAACGATGAATTACTGATAAAGGTCAAAGCTTCTTCAATCAATTCGTGGGATTGGGATCTGATTACCGGCGAACCTAAATTATACCGCTTACTTTCCGGATTATTTAAGCCCAAAAATAAAACTCCGGGTTTCGATGTTGCCGGCATTGTTGAGGCGTTAGGAAAAGATGTGACAAAATTTAGACCCGGCGACGAAGTCGTTGGCGATATGGCCGAAGCGCTTATGGGTGCCTTTGCTGAGTTTACCTGCGCGAAAGAAAAGGATGTGGTGTTAAAACCTTCTTCTGTAAGCTTTGAACAGGCAGCTTCAGTGCCTCAGGCGGCGGTTCTTGCATGGCAGGGGTTAAATTTCAGGAGAGCCATACAGCCTGGAGATAAGGTGCTCATTAATGGCGCAGGTGGTGGCGTTGGAGCATTTGCTATTCAGATGGCAAAGTTCATGGGCGCAGAAGTTACGGCTGTGGACAGTGGAGAAAAACTTGAGATGATGATTGCATTGGGCGCCGACCATGTGATGGAGTATCAAATAACAGATTTTGTGAAATCGGGAAAAAAAATCGATCGTATTGTCGATGTGGTGGCAAGCCGCCCGGTTAGTCATTACAAAAGGGCTTTAAATAAAGAAGGAATACTAGCGGTAATTGGAGGTAAAGTTCCTGCACTTCTGAAATTGGCTTTAGCTGGTATTTTCAACAAAGGAAATAAAATTACAGGGATTGTGGTACACAAGCCCAACAAGGATCTTTCTTTAATTCTTGACCTTATCAGTACAGGGAAAATAAAAACAGTTATTGATCGTAAATACAATCTGGAAGATATTCAGGACGCCTTTCGGTATTATGGCTCGGGTAAACACGAGGGTAAGATTGTGATTTTGGTCTAAAATTGGGCAGTGCTTTAAAAAAAGAGTGCCTCAAAGGTAAAATACCTTCTAAGACACTCTTTTAATATTTAGTATCCCGAATTTTTATTCCATCATAAACTCCGTTACAATGGGAGCATGATCTGATTCTGGATAGTACTTATCAGTTGCAAAGGCAATGGATTCGTCGTGTAGGATTTCGTTGTGAATTTCCGATCCTACCAGGTATTTCAGGAAGTTGCGTGTTACAAGCAAATGGTCTATCATTTCTCCTTTTCCATGATGCAGTAAGGTGTAGCGCGATGAGGCAGGAATGGAATTTTCGCAGGGTACAAGCACCCTGTTGGCTAAATCCTTGTTTCCTGTGTTCTCAACATCGCCTCTGATGGCCATTACGGGTACATCGTCACTTTCGGAGTTAAAATCGCCACAAACCAGGATATAAGGGTTGCGGTTTTCATTCATAATCCGGTCAATAAACACCCGTGTTTCCAGGGCCTGACCAACCCGCTTCATTGATGACAGGAAATAACCTTCGGCCCAGCCCGATGCAGTTTTCCAGGTGTAATAGTCTTTTTTCTGGCCCGGGATATTGGTTGGGATTTTCGATTTCAGATGTAAATTTATTACATGCAGGATTTCGGAATTTGGAAGCCGGACTTTTGCATACAACATCGGGCGTTCCCATTCTATACTTTTTGCCTGGCTTTCAGATGGGATAGCCGTTACTTTCTGATACTGTGGTGCTTTTATGAAATTGCATTTGTACTGATGCGATTCCATAATTTCGAATCGGGTAAGGATTACAAGATTACGCTCATCGTAAACCTCGTTACCACTCTCCACTGTGGTGTTGCACATGTTATAGTGTTCGTAGACTGTGCCTTTCAAAAGTTTCTTTAGAGCTAATAACCGACGGGGTTGGTTCAATTCCTCTTGTCCGTTTACTTCCTGAAGGCAGAGAATGTCGGCTTTAAGCCTGTCCATTTGAGGTCTCATCAGAGCAATGCGCTCGTCAAGTGTGTAGTGTTCTTCCGGAATATCGTCCAGATTTTCCAGATTGAAAGTTGCAATTCTAATTTTTGGTTCCATAAAATATGTTTTAATAACGGCAAAAAATCTGCTGAGGGTTAACGTTTTCTGATTTCCTGTGATGCTAGTAAGAAACCGCCTTCAATGTGATAGATGTTTACCTTGAAAGTGTCGCATTTGATCTTGTTTAATCCCAGTTTCATACGACCTTTACATTTGCAGTCCCGGGAGAGAATCTTCTGGTTATGCGTGTCGCTGATGATAATCGTAAGCTGATCATTGTCGGGATGGTTCATTTCAATTTTTAAATGTTTTGTTTTTGTGTCAGTTGAAATTAAAACCGGCATATGAGGTCTTGCAACTATAAGCGCATAATTGAAATCGTAATTGTTGTCGTTGAATTCGCCCAAAGCCATTTTGCTCATTTCCGATTTCATTATAAATCTGTCATCG
Organism: Bacteroidota bacterium; assembly: GCA_021779665.1. Classification (GTDB taxonomy): domain Bacteria; phylum Bacteroidota; class Bacteroidia; order Bacteroidales; family JAAUTT01; genus JAAUTT01. The sequence goes on from JAJYAG010000084.1 coordinate 5,653, forward strand.
GAACCTATCTGGGCTTTCATTCCTGAACTAAAAAGCAGGCATACTGCAAACGACAGCAATTTCATAAAGAATGAATTTTTCATTTTACTTTCATTTGGATTTATGCAGCAAATAAGGCTGTCTTTTTCGGGGGACGGAACCGGTATGTTTTGTCCCGAATATTAGCTTTTCCAACCTGTACCGGAGGCTTTTCATAGCTACTTTTTAACCATACTCGAATCTACAGCCATATTTAGCCATGTTTCGTGCATGTGAAGAATCTTCCATCCATCAGCTTCTTTATGAAATGTATAAGTGCTTAGGATAGGATTAATGGTCGTTACCACGCCATTTTTCTCAAACATTTTGTTTAGGCTTGTATAGCAATAAACAAAGGTTTCGGGGCTTAAAATCACAAATTTTTCCTTCATGTTTTCAAATGTCTGCTTTTCAATTGAGGGTATCATTTGACTGGCTGTGGCATGAAACTCTTCCCGGCCTGACATTGTATTGTTCATAATCACTGTAAAGTCGTTTCTTTTTGAGAATGTTGCCATTATTGCCGAAGTGTCGTTTTTGCTTAAATTGTCAATAAAGTTATGAGCAACAGTTTGGGCTTCTTTCTCAAGGGTTTGGGGGTCAAAATTCTTCTTTTGACCGCAGGAGATTAGAATTGCTGTGCAAAGCAGTGCGTAAGATAAATTTTTCATAATTTTCAATTATTTGATTTTTACGAGTTTTTGAACGTTGTAAAAGGTTTTGTTTATCTGCCAGTCCTCATCTGCCGGCCATGTTTGGGTAATGGTGTCTCCTTCCATTTTTAAAATTAGCTTTGACTGATTTCCAATTACTTCATGGTTGGGAAAGTATTGGATGTTTTCGGTGTAATGATCGTTTTCAAGCGTGAACGTTCCTCCTCCACAATTATCCCATTCCAGGGTATCGCGACGGTAATGGCCCGAAAATATGAACTTATTCCCCGACCAGATCTTCATTTCAGAACCAGTTATCTTTCCGGGGAATTCATAGATTATACTGTCGTTTCGGACTCGTTTCCAGCTAACTACTTCCCAGGTTCCATCCAATTGAGCAGGCTGCTTTTTTGTTTCCGTAGTGCATGTCAGGAGAATCATAACTCCTGCCATCAGTAATGTTAGTGCTTTCATGTTACTTACGGGTAAAGGTCATTGTGAATGTGTTTTCTTTGTTTTCATAAGAAAAATTTACGCCCATGTGTTCTGAAATGGTTTTCCATGCTGTGATGTGCGATACCACGGCTTCTTCATCAGTAATTTTTATAAAGTTTAACCAATCCTTATGATCTTTAGGTAATTCAATTTTAAGGGTATTGTCATCATATTGCAGGATTTTTGATTGGCTCCAGACTGATTGCGTAATGAGGAAAACTCTTTTGCTCAGGAGGTCAAACCCTTTTGTTTTATCCCATGAGGATATAAATGTGTTAACGTACATTTCTGCGGCTTTTTCGGCCGAAATACCTTTTTGCTTTTGGTAAGCAATGTTGTAAATCCAGGAATATTGAAACTGCTGTTTCGCGATATTGTTGCGCCAGTTTATATTGGGAACTGCCTTCCTGAATTGAGGAGAAATGTCTTCTGCGTATTCAACAGGCGAAAAATCATTGGTTTCAGCTAATTCCGAAATGTAACCTGTTTTTAAACCGGGGTCAAGAAGCACAGTCTGATATCCTTTCGAAAAGTAATTATTATTGGCAGTATCAGAATTATTCATGGTGTAGTAGCTTGTTATCTGTACTGCATTTTTTGAAATAACTCTTGTGTGTAATGAGTCAATTCTTAGTTTGACGCTTTTTGCTGATTTTTTCCAGGCTTCGTTATCAGCTTTCGTTTTTTCAAGAGTGATCAGTCGACCATCTGCCATGATGTAAGCATCGCTGGAATAGGCCAGGGTAATACTGTCGAACTTAAGCTCGTTATAGTAATTAAGATAGTGCGTGTATTTTACTTCTGCTAACGCTTTTATTTCTTCTTTCTGCTTATCGGTTAACTTTTGATTGGAGTTGCAGCCAAACATCAGGACTGCAAGCACGAGAGCTGAGATAAAAGTTTTCATTTTAGAAGGTTTTAGTTAAAATTAAAGCAATTGAAAATGCTGTTTGGTCCTCACGAAATTAAAACAATGGCAGCCCGAAACCGAATTCCATTTGTCCGCTTGTGCTAATGACGGACACTCTTTGGTGGATATTTCTCAGGTTTGTATCAGTTTAAGTTGTTTTCTAATTTCGATTGCTCCTGTTTCGAGAAGTTGAAACAACATGTTGGCAGCTCCTCCATGTTCAACAATTCTGCCGTTAACAATTCTGTCGACATTTACTCCTGTATAGGTAATTCTTTTGCCACTCGGCGGAATATTGGCCCAGTTGCCCAAATGTGTTCCCGATGCAGTTATGCAGGTAGCAACCCATTCCCCCTCCGCAATTTGCCGTTCAATCGTTAGCTGAAGATCAGGATATACTTTCCTGACACTTAAAATGTGTTCTTTTGCTCCTTTTAGACCCAGCTTGTACCGGACTCCTTCGTGTATTTCTTCATAGTCGGGCGAAACAATGGCTTCCAATCCTTCGGTTATGCCTTTGTTCAAATGATATTCAAGGAAACGCCTGATAATCGATTTGTTTGTTTCGGCAGTCATAATTTTGAGTTTATTATTACATAAAATTAGGAGTGCCAGAGCGGGAAGTATTGTAAAAAAAAGACAAAAACCGGGTTAGAGGTCTGGTGTTAATATTTTGGGAAACAATATTTTATTGGAACTCGTTTTTAGCTCTGCCGGAGTAATATCAGCATAGCTGGCGAATTCGCGTGTAAGATGTGATTGATCGTAATAACCAAGCAGATAAACTACATCGTGTATGCTTAGCTGTTCTTGGAACAAAAGCAATTGGTACGCTAATTCAAGCCGTATAAGGTTGGCATATTGCTTTGGCGGAAGCCCTGAAATGGTGAAAAAATTACGGTCTAAAGTGCGTGGAGTAATGTTAAACTTATGAATTAAATCGTCGAGTTTGATTTTTCCTTTATTGTTAGTTATAAAATTTGCTATTGCATCGTATTTGTTCGGTCTTTCGTTTGAAGTAACAAGGCGGGCTTTGAAAAAGTTTTCAATAATCTGAATCCTGTCCCTGTCGGAACTGTGAATGCAAACTTCGTGAACCATATTGTCCCAACCTCTGGCAAACCATTCGGGAGGAATAAACCTGTTGATATATTCCGACTGGGGTATTTCGAACAGATGATAGGCTCCTAACGGGGTAAGGTAGGTCATAATGCACCGGAATGTTCCGGTATTGCCAATTTTAACAGCTCTTGTAAGCAATCCGCTGAGAAAACTTCTGATTTTAAGTTTGGAATTATCGCTAAATACAAATTCGGGTAAATCTTCCGAATAAATAATATTGATCATACATATCCCATTTGGGAAAGTGCAAATTATATCTTTATAGGCTTCCCGGATTTTAATTTCGAGATGCATGTAATGCGAAATAAATGGAGCAAGGCACGCTGTCGGGAAAATGATTTTTTTTATCATTGGCCTGCCTGAGTATTAGAAATTGATTATCAGCACGAAAAAAGCAGGATAAACAAGGGCTAAAATTAGCAAATCATATGATCTTAACCAAGATTAATGATTTTATTTACATGTAATTCCGATTGAAAAGTTGTTTTGATCACTTTTCTTTTTTGTAATAGAATATTTAATAACTTTATTATGCTATAAAGATATCTGCAAAAAGGACGGTGTTTCAGGTTGAGGAATTCATAGGATGAGGCAAAAATTTAAGAGTATCAGAAATTACTTTAGTTACCACAAGAACCTTTCGCTCGAGGACCGGTTGTATTTTACGTCTTTGCTGGTTGGTATTGTATTATGTTTGCTGGGTTCCATAGTTGCAATTATTTATGTTCCTTCCCTCACAATTATTCTTCTCTGTTATTTTCTGGCAGCAATTTTATTTACTGTTTACTTTTTGGGACGGAAGAGAGGTATTGTCAAGCCATTTGTCGTACCTATTGTTATAGTTGCATTCCTGATTATCTTTTTTATATGGATAAAAGGTGGCGGAATGCAGGGCCCGAATCTGTTTCCCAACTTTATCGTTTTGATTTTGGCCTTGATTATTGTTCCCAATAATTTCAAAAAATATATCCTTGTTCTATTTTTGGGTTTAATTGTGGCGGAGTATATCATCGAGGTCAATTTTCCGCATTTGATATCTCATTATCCGTCAGAATTTTCCCGATTGGCCGACACTTTGTTTACTTCGGTGTATTCAGCTGTTTTTGTGTATTTTATTATCATTAATCTTTACAGGAATCATCAGACAGAACGTAGACGGGCCGAGGAAAACGAAGCGAAATTTAAGATTTTATACGACAGATCGCCTGATATGTACTATTCCATTTCGCCCGAGGAAGGATCTATAGTTAATTGCAATGAGACATTTCTTAAAATTCTGGGATATTCCCGGGAAGAGATAATCGGCAGGTCACTTTTTGACTTATTGGATAAATCTATTGTTGAAGCTGCTAAGGAAAATTTTAAGGTTTTCCTTCAAACCGGTGTTGTTAAAAATAAGGAGCTTTTAGTTGTGAAAAAGGATGGTAGTCGCATATATGTAAGTGTGAATGCCGAAGCAGTGCGCGACGAAAGTGGTAAATTTTTGTATTCTATTTCATCATGGCGCGACATTTCCGATCAAAAGGCAGCTGAAAGAGAACTTAGGAACAGCAATGAGCTGCTTTCGCTATTTATTAAGCAATCGCCTATTTATGCCTTTATTAAAAATGTTACTTCCACTGAAAGCAGAGTGATTTACGTGAGCGATAATTATGAAAACATGATCGACGTTAAAGCTTCTGAAATGGTTGGGAAGACAGTGGCTGAATTGTATGAACCCGAATTTGCACGACAGATTATGGAACAGGACTGGTGCGTTGTTCAAAGTGGTAAAATTATAAGGGTTGAGCAGAAATATAAGGACCGAATTTACGATACAATTAAGTTTCCTATTAAGCTTGACGATAAAAGCCTGCTGGCCGGGTATTCAATTGATATTACCGATCAGGTTAATTCATCATTAACTATACAGGAACAAAACCGGGAACTACAGAAGGTAAATACAGATAAGGATATTTTTATTTCGATACTTGCGCACGATCTGAAAAATCCGTTTAACGCATTGCTTGGTTTTTCAAGTCTTTTGGTTGAAAATGTCAGAAGATACGATATTGATAAAATTGAAAAACATCTGAAGCTCATAAATATCAATTCGCATAAGGCGTATAACTTGTTGGAAGATATTCTTTTGTGGACAAGGACACAGTCGGGTAAAATTCCGTTTGAACCGCAAACTGTCGATTTGAATGAAATTTGCTCGGAAGTGATTGAGAATATTAATCTTTCTGCAATCAATAAGAATATCAGGATAGAATGGTTAAATCATAAAGAGATTTATCTTTCGGCCGACAAAAACATGTTAACAACCGTTTTGCGGAATCTCTTATCCAATGCGGTGAAATTTACGAATTGGGGAGGATTAATTGTAGTTAAGGCTGAAGTCTCGGGGAAATGGTCTACTATTACGGTTGCCGATAATGGCATTGGTATAGATGAAGAGAAGATTTTACAATTGTTCGATTTTACCCAGAAAAATTCAACGTCGGGAACAGGAGGAGAACCCGGTACAGGTTTTGGATTGTTGCTATGTAAAGAATTTATCCAGAAGCATGGTGGCAAAATATGGGCTGAAAGTGAATTCGGAAAAGGTAGCTCTTTTATGTTTACCATTCCTCTGGATAATTCTTAATTTCTTTAAAGCTTCTGAACACGGCATGAAAAATAGATGATGGCTTGTTTAGGATTATTATTACCATCCCAAAATTCAATAGTGTTTTTTCCCACCGATTCCCAGTTGGAAGTATTTTGACGGTTGGCCGGAATTACCACTGAGTAGTTTACTATTTTGAAATTATTTTGGTTTAGGCTTATTACTTTTGAAATATTATTCATTTCTGTTTCAGCGTTCCAGCTTATTACCATTCCATCCTTAACTGCAAATCGGGTGTTGGTAGAAACCTTCTTGCCACTTAGTCCAGAAATGCCAAGAATAATATCCATATCTATAACTTCTTCTGGTCGTAACCCAATTGTATCGGCATTAATTCCAGTGTCTTTCTGAGAATAATTATTGTTTAACGCGTCCTTACCATTTTGTTTTGACTGCGCTGATAATAAGGTGAATGATAAGACCAATATCGTTACAAAAGATAATCTCAAATGGTTGAAAAAAATAAATGTTTTCATAACAGGTTAGTTTTAGAAGGTTGATGTGTCAATAATAAAATATCTCTCTTTTCCCTGGTGATGTAGGGCTTATTATCCTTGTAGAAGGTATAGGAAATCCAGTTGCCTTTCTTGTCGTATTTGTAATCTTTAAATATATGAGCTAAATTAACCCATGTAAAGGCTGAAATCCAGTTATGTTTGTCCGTAAGTGAGAAATACGGACATGTTCCTGATGGTTTTGAAGGAGGAACTATAATTTTTTTAATGATGTGAGATAAAAGGAGGATAGCTGATTTGCCCTCAGCTATCCCGCAAGTTGCTGGCTCCATCCTGAGGCTGCAAACACAAAAATCAGTATTGCAGCAAAAATCTCTTTCAATGAAATTGTTTTCTCTTTTTTCATAGTAGTGAGTTGTAATGGTTTTAAAGAATAGTAACTTATTTCTTTACCATGCTTGAATCTACTTTCATATTTACCCAACCTTCGTGGCCATAAATAATTTTCCATCCTACTTCGTCTTTTTGGAAAATATAAGAAAGAACTATCGGATCCCAGATAATAACGACACCTGATTTCTGATATGCTTTATTGAGGCCTTTCCAGTTTAAAATGAAGGTGTTATTATCCAATACAGTGAAGCTCTGAGAGCTTTTTTCAAGCTTTTGTTTATCCAAATTCCCGAGAAATCCTCTGGCCATTTGCTTAAATTCATCCTGGTTATACACCTGGTCTCCCAAAATGAATGTAGAACCGGGTTTCTGAGAAAAGATTGTAAATAGGGCTGCAGTGTCATTGGTTTCCAATTTGTTGAGCATTTCTGCACTGACTTGTTGAGCTTCTTTCAGGATAGCTTCTTCTTCAGCCTTAGTTAATGTTTTGGGTTTGGTGCAGGCGTTGACAAATACAAGCATATAAAAAATGATAATTGAGGTTTTCATGGTTTAGTTTTTTAGGTTATAAATGGAAAAAGATTTTTTTCTTTATGAGGTTATAGTTTGCTGTTCAGAGTTAGTGTGGCTTTATCCATTCTCCCGGAATCAAATCTTTATATTCTGCAGGAAAGGCTTTTTTGAATGCATTAATGGTGGTTACAAAACTGTCGTGCGTAGAAAGACCAACCAGCCTGGGTTTATACTTTTTTATGGAAGTAATTCGCTGTTCAATATCCTTTAAGGTAAAGGGTTCCCACGGTAGGTGGTTGGCAATGTAGTACCCAAAAACCGGAATATTATCTCCTGTGGCTGCCAGATGCATTCCTCCTAAAATTCCATAAAGCGGAATATTCGTTATAGCATTGTACCTGTCCAAAACTTTGTCCACACCTTGGTGTCCGCACCCCATAATGCAAACAATACCCAAATCTTTTACATTGATATAAAGACATTGTTCTTTCACAAGATCAAAGAATACCGGGGCCTGTATTATTCCGGAAGAATAAACTCCTTTTGCGATCTTTGCGGGCTGTTCTGAATAGTTTGATTTTACAGGAAGATCAAGCGTGTTTTCCGGAACATAGATTCTAATTCCCGGGAGAACACTTTTTCCATCTTTATCTACCATAGCCTGGTTGGTTACCCATTTCCACTGGTCCTGATGGTCGCCGTGGTTATGCGATATGAAAATGATATCAATATCTCCTGGAGACAGTCCGAGCTTGTTGAGGTTATACCTGAAAACAGCCGACACTGAATCCATGTCTACGCCGGTATCAAAAAGGATTGTAGCGCTATCGGTTTTGATAAGGTAAGAAACCCCATATCCGGGTTTAAACTCCGTTTTCCCCGGTAAAGCTTCAATCAATGGGATCATCTCGAATTGTGAAGTGTTGCTCAAAGGTTCGAAATGAGGCAGATTCTTTTGCGCATGATTCCAGATAGAATCTGTTTTCCAAATCCTTTTTTTATAATTGATGTACTTCTTTATGGATGCTGCAGAATCCCCAAGCCAGGCTGCCAGAGTAGAGTCGGTCGACCTTTTTTCAAACATGGCATCTCTCTCGGCCTTAGTAAGCCGAAATTGTTGCCTTGTCTGTCCATAATTAATTGATGTAATCAATTGTACAAGTAAAAAGACTATAATACGTGCAGGCATTTATAAATTGTATTAAGAGTTTTATTTATCAGCTCTCACCAGTTTTTGCTCAAGATGACTTTCCTTGCTGATGTTCCAGTTTTCATCTACGGGCCAGGTTTGAGTTAAGGTATCGCCATTAATTTTAATAAGCATTTTTATACTGGTGCCGATATAACTTTTATCGCTATGTAACTGGATGTTTTCTGTGTAATGGTCACCATCCAGTGTGTACGTTCCTCCTCCATAGTTGTCTCTGGTTGTTGTGTCTTTGCGATAAGTACCTGAAAAAACAAAGTTTTTGTCACTCCAGATTTTCATTTCCGAACCAGTTTCCATTTCGGGAAAGGACCATTTGAGGGTGTCGTGGCTGTAATACTTATAACTAACTGTTAAGTACGATCCTGCAAGGGAATTCTTCTTTTCGGTATTCTTACAAGCTGCCAAAATAAGGAGCAATGTGCATGCGAAACAGATTAGCTTTTTCATTTTTAATAGTTTTAGGTTTTGAAAGTCAAGGTTTTGAATCAGTCAGGAAGTTTGCGATGGCTTTATTGAAATCATCCGGGTTCTCGAGGTTTAAGCAATGACTTGATCCCTTAATCTGTAAAAGTTTAGCATTCGGGATTGTTTCAGCAACTTTGCTCATTGCTTTAAAGTAAAGGTCAGGCGAATATTCTCCATATAAAACCAGAGTAGGTGGTTGAAACTTTTTAAGTATTTCAAGGGATTCCAGGAGATAATTTTGTTTTTTGTTATGAAGATGCCATTTCCAGCCGGGTGATTCAGTAGTCATTTTTCGTATTATTTCCGCTGCCATATTGTTTTTAAGAGAGATTTGTATCATTGGGATTTCCAGAAATGCTTTCTGTCCGGCTTCAATTCCCTGTTCTGCCAATATTTTCCATACTAAACGGAGTTGCTCTGATACGTCAGATGTTTTTCCCCATATTTCTTCTGAATGAGAGCTGCCTTCAGCTAATATCAATGCAATAACCCTTTCGGGATAATGCACCGCAAAGTCCATTGCGGTTACACCTCCCATGGAATGACCTACTACAATGGCTTTTTTAATTTTGAGGTAGTCGAGCAGGCACTTTAGATCTTCGTACTGGTAAAAAGGATGTATTGAATCTGGTAAGTCGGACCTTCCATAGCCTCTGCCATCGTAACAGATTACCTTGTATTTTTTTGAAAAGAAGTCCGTTTGGTATTTCCAGTTCCGGGTGTCACTGAAAATGCCATGAATAAAGACAATGGGAGTTCCTTTACCGGTAATTTCGTAGTACAGTTTAGTGCCATTTACGGATGCGTAACCGATCTGATGCTGACTTTTACCGGTTAAAGCAAAGGCCAACATTGTAATCAATAAAAGAGTTCCTTTTTTTATCATGAGTTATTGTCTATTTGATATTCAAATGCTTTTCAGAAATTCATCTTCTTATTGTGCTTTAGCATAAATTAACAGAAGTTTATAACAGCCTTTCGTAGAGGATTTTAAAAGCCTATTAGTTTACTTTTTGGTATGTATAAGTAACTTTTCTGGTTTCGCTTATTAAAGTTTGGCGGATTTCGCCCGTAGGCAGGAATTCCATGGACCATTTTTCAGCTGGACTTTCAGTCGTTATATTACTGGAGATCTCGCAAATAGCTTTATTAGGTTCAATAAACTTTATTTTCCAGATGTAAAAGTTTTTGAAGTCGTACAACTGTGCTACTAAAATCTGATCGGCTGTTTCATCGTAATACCAGATTTGTTTTCCGGTTCCCAGTTCTTTCTCCTTTGTGTAATATGTAAAACTTCCTTCACCTCCTTTGTTTTTTAAAGTAATGGTGAATCTGCAAAACGTATTGTCCCACACACTGCCATTCCAGTTTCCGTTATACTGTTGCATGAGTGCAAGCTGATCCAGTTTGGGAGCGGACGATTGTCCGTGTAAATAGTTAAATGACATTTGCATCAATAGTATTGAAATTGCAAATAGGAAAAGTTTTGATTTCATGAGTTATTGGTTTTACATTAGTAATTTGAAGTTCTTTTATAAACATTTTTAGTCATAGCTTATTTGCGGGTAAAGGTTATGGTAAAACTATTTTCCTTATTTTCCGACTGTAAGTTTGCTCCCATGCGTTCGGCTATTGGTTCAAAGCATTTTACAAATGAAGCAGTAATATCTTCATCCGACACTTTGAGTAATGGAAGAGCACCCTTATAATCTTTTGAAAATTCAATTTTCAGGCTGTTTGCCGATCTCTCAAGCACCTTTGTTCTTGAATATCCTGTTTGAGCAATAAACACCATGTTTTTTGAAAGTCCATCAAAACCTTCTTTTTCGTTCCAGGTTGGTGCATATTTTTTACCCATCAATTCCCCGGTTTGGACGGGTGAAATCCCTTTCTGTTTCATTATGTCTACCAGAAAAGCCCATAGAATCTGATACTGCCTTAGCATAAACCCATGTCTCCAGTTCAGATTTACGTAACCCGTCTGGAATTCCTTTGGAATCTGATCATTGTATTGAATGGCCGTATAGTCATTGCTTTCAATACATTCGGATATAAATCCTGTTTTGAGATTTGGATTTATCAAAACGGTTTGCACTCCCTTGACAAAGATTTCTTTATTGGCTGTATCGATTTGAAGAATTGTGTAATAGGCTGTGATTTGTGCGGCATCTTTACTTATTACTCTGGTATGCAGAGAGTCAATACTGCCATTCATTTGCTTTAAGGTTTTTGAGTAAGCTTTAAAGCCTTCCTTTATTCTTGGCTTGGTCCATAGCTCTCCGTCTTCAGAGCAATAAACATCGTCAGAAAATACCATTGCAGCACTGTCTAATTTCATTTCGTTGAAGAGCCGGAAGAAGTCGGAATAAAGCGCTTCCGCCTTTATTTTTACGTTTTCTTTTTCCTGGTCAGTTAATGTTTGTTTAGACTGGCAACTACCTGTAAGAATAATTATTATCGTAAGAATGATGGATTTGGCAGCTGTAAATGTAAAAAAGACAGTCGTTTTTTTGAGTTCAGTTTTCATGATTTTGGTTTTAGGTAATGTTTAGTTTTTGTAAGAACCCTTGGCGGGTATTATTGAAAGGCAAGTTAACAACCCGGAGCCATGGGTTTCAAGTTCTTGATGTCCGTTTGTGTGGAATGCGGACAAGAACTCAAGGTTAGTTTTTGTTGGTGAAATTATTTAACCTGAATTCGGAAGGGGTTTGACCTGTTTGTTTCTTAAAAGCCTCATAAAAGCTGGTGCGCGATTTAAAGCCCGACTCCCTGGCTATAGCATCAATAGTATAATTCTGAAAGGATGAATTGAGGATAAGTTCCTGAGCTTCTTTGATCCTGTAAGAGTTAACCAGTTCGAAGAAATTCATACCTAACTGGTTGTTGATTATTTGTGACAGGAAATTTTTAGGTAAACCCATTTGTTCGGCCAGAATTTCAATGGTAAGGTCCTGGTTTGTATAGGGCTTGTTTTTTTCAAAGTATTTTAAAATGGTGGAAAAGTCTGCTGTTGTTTCGTATGAATTTGTAAGCGGGCTTTCGTGTGTAAATATTTTGGAAGTACTGATGGATTGCCAGAAAAGTGTAATGTAATACACCAGTGTGAGGATTGGTAAATATACCCCCAGAAGTTTGCCGTTTTGGATATAACTCATGGGCATTCCAAGAATAAGCATGAAAAGTGTACAGAAAAAATAAACCTGAAGCCATTTTATCTGTGGTTTTTTGCTGAATTTTTTCCGGGCTTTAAGAAAGAGTATGAGACTGAATACAATATATGGTATTATCATCATCCAGCAAATGGTGTCGCTTACATAAACAAATACTTCGAAAGCCCTTGAGTCGGTTTCCGATAATTCGCCGCTGAAATTTCTGTTAAGTTGAATTACAAGATAAGCAACAAAAAAAAGGCCGGCCATAATAAAATGCTTGTATAACTTTCTAATGGCAGGAAGCTTGCCTTTAATATAGCTTAAAGTGTAGAGGTAAATAAGGGGGCCTACAAGAGCGCCGAATATGTATTCAGAGCCCGTAAAGTGCCGGTAAATTTCATGTTTGTCCCAAAGTATAAACATGGCAGTAAGATGGAAATAGGCTATACAGAGTAGCTGTCCCGCTAAAAGCCTGTTATGAATGTTGGAAACTTTAGGATTGAAAAAAAGCAGAAATGCCAAAAACAAATGGTTGGCAATAACAAATATAGTAATATGGTAAAGGAGCATAATTACTTTAATTCGTTAGGTTGAAGCAGTTCTTTTAGTGGCAATTAAATTTAAATAAAATTTTATGAGAAAACAATTTTTTTTGATGGTTAAAAAGAATAGGAATAGCTTGTTAATTGATTTGTTATTAATGTTATACATTTATGTGTAAAATATTAAAACTGATTACGAGGTGTTTTTGTCAATTAAAGTAATTGTCCGGTATATTAAAATTGCATTAAAGATGATTGTAACTTACTTCAAATTAACTTAAATTTACCTTTGACTAAGATTTATATCTTACGTGCTGTGGCTATATTTTTTGGGGAGACACCATCCTTTAAGCTTACAACAAATTGGGTTTTTACGGATGCCAAAAATTAATCTTTTAACCTATAAACCTTCATGAGTCCTTAAGCACTGTTTGGCAACTGCCTCAATCGAACCCCAAAACCATTAACGGAAACAAATCAAAACCTTCTTTTAAACATTAAACCAATAAATATGAAAAGAATTCTTTCGCTTTCAATTGTCATTTTGATTGTTCTTTTTGTAAGTAGCTGTAGTAAAAAGGGCTATAAAGTAAAGGAAGCAACCGATGCTAACGGGTATACTTACGAAACTGTCACCAACGATCCTATGGGTGTTCGCATTTATACCCTTAAGAATGGATTAAAAGTTTACCTCTCTGTTATCAAAGACGCTCCCCGTATCCAGACATTAATATCAGTAAAAGCAGGATCGGTTCTGGAGCCCCTCGAATCGACCGGACTGGCGCATTACTTTGAACACATGATGTTCAAAGGTTCCAGTAAATTCGGAACTTCCAACTGGGAAAAGGAGAACGAACTTTTGACAAAAATTTCTGACCTGTTTGAAAAACGCCGTGCAGCAACTGATTCGGTGCAGAAGGCCCGTATATTTGCCAGCATCGACAGTCTGTCTGTTCTTGCTTCAGCTTATGCTATACCCAGTGAGTATGATAAACTGATGAAACTGATTGGTGGGCAGGGTACAAATGCTTTCACTAATTATCAATCGACCACCTATATGGAGGACATACCGGCAAATGAAATCGATCGCTGGCTTAAACTTCAGTACGAGCGCTTCAGCAATATTGCCCTGAGATTATTTCATACCGAACTCGAAACGGTTTACGAAGAATATAACATGTATAAGGACATGGATGACATGAAATTGGATGAAGCCCTGATGGGCGGGATTTTTCCAAAACATCCGCTTGGTCGCGATATCATCGGGTTTGCCGAACATCTCAAAAATCCCTCAATGGTCAATATTATGAAGTTTTTTGACACCTATTATGTGCCAAATAATATGGCTGTTATTATGACCGGAGATCTGGATATGGAAAAAACAATTGCAATGATTGATAAGACTTTCGGGCAGCTTAAACCCAAAAATCTTCCGGAAGTTATTCAGCCAAAAGAAGATCCTATTCAAAGTCCTGTGGTAAAGGAAGTCCTTGGTCCTGACGCCGAAACTGTAAATCTGGCCTTCCGCTTTAGAGGTGACAGCACCGAAGATAAAAAATATGTTCAGTTAATTGATATGATTCTCAATAACTCTGCGGCTGGTTTAATCGATCTTAATCTTGTGCAGCAGCAGAAAATATTAAGGGGCGGCTCTTCTTCTCAATTTTTTACCGACTACGGAATGCATAAGTTCTGGGGTAATCCTCGCGAAGGTCAAAAGCTGGAAGATGTTAAGGATTTATTATTAGCCCAGATTGAAAAAGTAAAAAAGGGTGAATTTGAGGACTGGCTGATTAAAGCTGTTGTTAACGATATGCGTTTAAGTGAAATCCGTGTACAGGAAAATTACAGAAACCGGGCTTTTATTATCTATGATGCTTTTCAGAATCAGGAAAAGTGGCTCGATAAAGTGAAGTATCTCGACGATCTCGAAAAGATAACCAAAGAACAGTTGGTGAAGTTTGCCAATGATAATTATAAGGATAATTATGTTGTTGTTTACAAAAGGGTTGGAGTCGATACAAACATTAAAAAAGTTTCGAAACCTAAAATTACTCCAATCAATATAAATCGTAACGATCAATCAGCTTTTTATACAGAATTTGCTAAAGATACTCCCGAGCATCTCAAACCTGTTTTTGTCGATTTTGATAAAGAGTTGAAACGAAAAGAACTTAAACCGGGTATTGAGTTTTATTATGTTCCTAATGTTACCAACGAACTTTTTGAGCTTGTTTATCTTTTCGATATGGGTAAACTGCAAAACAAAAAACTGGCTCTTGCCATCAACTACTTACCTTATGTCGGTACCGATAAATATACCCCGGCCCAGCTTCAGCAGGAGTTTTACAAGCTTGGTGTTCGTTTTAACGTTAACTCGGGCGATGAGAGGTGTTATGTAAGTATTTCAGGTCTTAATAAATCGCTGGAGCCGGCAACCAACCTGATAGAACACTTACTTACTAATGCTAAGGGCGATAGTACTTCTTACAAAAATTATATCGACGGAGTACTGAAAGAACGTGCGAACAATAAAATGAATAAGGATTTTATTCTGCATGTAGCCCTTGTGAATTATGGAAAATACGGGAAAAGCTCGCCATTTACCGATATTCTTCAGGATAGCGAAATGAAGCAGCTTAATCCTAATGAACTCCTTGGTCTTGTAAAAGAGCTGGGTACCTATAAACATTCGGTTTTTTACTATGGACTTTCTGATATGGATGCTGCAGCCAATTCCATCACCAAATATCACATTCTTCCTGAAACTCCAAAAGAACTTCCACAGGGAACACGTTTCAAAGAAGCCGACTTTGCTTCTAAGAATGTGTATTTTGTAGATTATGATATGGTACAGGTGAACTTTATGATGGTTGACAAAGCCAATAATTTCAACGTAAGTTTGATGCCTTCTGTAAATCTTTTCAATAACTATTATAATAACATTGTATTTCAGGAAATAAGAGAAGCGCGGGGATTGGCTTATTCGGCAGGTTCGTGGATTCAAATTCCTGATAAGCAGTATAAATCGTTTTTTAATACCTCGTATGTTGGCACTCAGAGCGATAAACTCCAGGAAGCAACTTCTACCATGTTGGGTCTGATCGACAATCTTAAGGAGGATTCGCTGCAGTTTGGTATTGCCAAAGATGCGATTTCGAATAAAATCGAAACCGAGAGGATAACAAAATCAAATATCTTCTGGACTTATTTGCGGAATAAAGATCTGGGCGTAAACTACGATTATCGTAAAGATGTATATGAAAAGGTAAAAGCAATGTCAATGACCGATCTGAAAGATTTTCTGGAAAAGAATCAAACAGGAAATTACTCTTTACTGATAATTGGGAAAAAGAATGCTGCTAATGAGAAGCTTCTCAGTAAGCTGGGAACTTACAAGGAGCTTTCGCTGCAGGAAGTTTTTAATTATTGAGTACCTTATTAATAAAGGGCTGGTCGTTTGGATCAGCCCTTTATAATAATTCGCAAGTTGATCAACTTAACCGACTATCAGTATAGGAAGCTTACCTGGGAAACTCCTTGTTGATAAGTCTTCCAGGAGATTTTAAATATAATCCAGGCTGATAGCTATTTAATTTAATTACTTTTTCTATTTTAGAATCTAAATTTAACCGGCGGAACCGAAAAGCCTACGAGTAGGAATAAACACAGCATCAATTACTAACCATTTTAATTAAATCAACATGGCCTTTGGATTCTCACCAAAATATTCTGAAGAATTTTACTTTGGAGAATTTTCTTCCTCTCAGTTTTTGGCTCTTGTTGTTGAGGTTGCACATAAACTCGAGTGGGATGTTCAGTTTATAAGCGAGAATGGCTTTATTGCTTATCTCAATAAGGGAACATTTAAATGGAACGCGGAAATTACATTAAGGCTTAATGATAATAATGCTGTTTTAACAAGCACTTCATTGGGAAGTGAAATGTTTGACTGGGGTAAAAACAAGAAGATTGTTGAGGAATTCATGGATATGCTCATTGATCTTAAATATAAGCTAAAGCCTGCCGAACTCGATTCCAGATATGAAGAGCTAAAAGCCGGGTTCAATCCACCTGAAGAAGATGTTTTAAATCCTGATGTTCAGCCGGAAGGCTTTTTTAAGTCACTCTTCTGGCCCAAAAAGGGATACGCTGTTACCCCGGTTTTAATTGTATTGAATGTTCTGGTTTTTATGCTGATGGTTTTTGCCGGAGTTCACATCCTGGACCCCGATAGTGAGAATCTAATAAAATGGGGAGCCAACTTCCGGCCGGTAACCCAAGCCGGAGAATGGTGGCGACTACTTACGAGTTGTTTTATTCATATCGGAGTACTGCATCTTTTCCTGAATATGTATGCGCTGCTTTACATTGGTATACTTCTGGAACCACGCATAGGGTCTGGAAAATTTGCATTTGCCTATTTAATTGCCGGATTAACAGGTAGTGTGGCCAGTTTCTGGTGGCACGATGTCACTATAAGTGCTGGTGCTTCCGGTGCTATTTTCGGTATGTACGGCGTATTTCTTGCTTTATTAACAACGAACCTTATTGATCGGAATGCCCGAAAGGATCTTCTTGTAAGTATTTCTGTTTTTGTAGGTTATAACCTGTTAAACGGGCTAAGAGGCGGAATTGACAATGCAGCCCATATTGGCGGACTCATTGGAGGTTTAATTGTAGGGTTTTCATTTTATCCATCGTTGTATAAGCCTGAATTAAAACTTAAAAATTCTGTTATTATAACAATCTCCGGGCTGTGCATCATGATTTTTTCTTTGTTTCTCATTCAATCTACATCCGATTCGGCAACAAAATACAATCAAATGTTTCAGACCTTTTCTGGATTTGAACAGAAGGCTTTGGGTGTATATCGTTTGCCAAAAAACTCGCCCGACGATGTTTATATGAAAGAAATTCAGAATGAAGGAATTCCTAACTGGGAAAAATGTTTGGAACTTCTCGATCAAATGGATTCTCTACCCGATTTGCCTCCACAGCTCAGGGAGAGAACTCTTCTTATGAGAAAATATTGCAAATACAGAATTATAAGTTACGAACTCATAACCGAATCCGTAAGCGGTGGAACAGATGTTTTTAATAATCAGATTGATGTTTATGTGAAAAAAATAGAGCTTATTATAGATAAACTTAATGATAAAGTTGTTGCTGATCATCTTATGGAAGTTGTTCCCCTGGAAGAATTTGCAAAGAATGTTCCGTCTGATATTTTATATGTTGTTGATGGAGTTCCTGTTCCTGATAAAATGAAAATTGATCAGAAGGAAATCTTTTCTGTTTTACTAATTGAACCAGAAAGAGCTTTTTCCATATATGGGGAACCCGGTAAAAAGGGGGCTGTACTAATTCAAACCAGTAAGTTTTATAAAGAAAGAAGACAAAAAAATGTTCAAAATGGTAAATATTATCTTAAATAGTTCTTTATTTCACTATTATTTTCGATCGTTCTTCTTTTTTACCCTGAATTACCTTAAGAATATATTCGCCAGGTTTTAAGTCATTTACCGGAAGCTGAACCGTGTTTGAAGAATAATTTCTCTTAAGAACAGTTTTACCGTTCAGGGTGAGAACTTCAACTTCAGTAATGTTTTGCTCCGACATGATATTCAGAACATCCTTAGCTGGTATGGGAAATACAACGTGACTCGTTTTCTCCTGATGCTTTACCGCAGTTGCATCCACAATTAAGGTAACATTGCGTGTGCTGTTTGCATCGGTTACGTCAAGCATACCATAACCTGCATAAAACTTTGTTTTTGTAACCGCATAGGGATAACCGGAACCTTTGGCAATGTTGGTAAACGTAGCATTTCCATTAGCATCTGTGGTTTGGCTCTGTCCGTTGAATATTACTGTTGCGCCGCTTACAGGGGCATCTAACGGGGTTTTTACAGAAAAAGTTATTGCAAAGGATGGGAAAAGCTTAACATTTATGGTGTCGCTGGTTGTTATAATATAATTTGCTGCAACTGGGGAATACCCGGTTTTACTTACTTTGTAGGTGTCGGGATTACCCAGATTTCTTACATCGAAAACAGCCAGCCCCTCATTTGAAGTTGTTTTTGTCTGATAATTTAGTACCGCTGTGGCTTCCGGAACAGCTGTGCCGTTGTTGTCCCTTACTCTGATTACAACTCTGGAACTGATTTTAGGTGTGAAGTTGCCAATCCATTTATAAATTCCACCTCCGCCTTTCACTGTGTAATATCCGCCGCCCCAACCTTGGGTTGCCGACAGGAACCGTGTGGTATTGAGGTGGGTATTCTGATCGAGCAGAAAATATGATTTGTTGCTGTTAATGCTCGCTGAGCTGTAATAACCACTGTTCATCCATATTGTATCTGTTCCGGGGATATATTCATAATCCTGGCCGGTAATTAACCCCAGTGGTTTGGCATCAGTCCATGTGGCGCCTCCGTCGGTGGTCTTTTTGAAGCCAAAATTTGCCGTACCATAGCCCCCGTAGGCGAACCCGTTATTTTCATCTTTAAAGCGCAGGTTTGTCTGAACCGTTCCTAGAACCCCGTCTTTCACAGTCCATGTTAAGCCTTTGTCGGTCGATTTGTATATTCTTCCGTTTCCGGTACCAAACCAGATGGTATTTCCCACAGCATCGAAAAAGTTGACAGTTCCCGCTTCACTGGCGAGGGCAACCGGTAAATTTGTTCCGGTAACCTTGGTCCAGGTGGTGCCACCATTATTAGTTGTGAAAATTGCAAAGTTATAGACTGAACTGAGGAAAGCCTTGTAGGAGTCGCCCATGCAAACACCGTTGCTGGCATCGAAAAAATAGACCCAGTTGGCCCAGCTTCCTGTAAAGTTGGCGGTAGTTTGCTGAGTCCAGGTTGTACCTCCGTCTTCGGTGTAAACAATAGCACCACCGGTCGAATTTGCGGGGTTTAAGCACGCATAGGCTTTTGTAGCACTAAATGCATAAATGCCTGAAATTTCAAGCGAGCTGCAGGTGCTGCAATTAATGGTTCCTTCGGTCCAGGTGGTGCCACCATTGGTGGTTTTAATAAATTTTCTCAGAATCTGATCCTTCGAGGAAAAATCATCTATAACTGCCCAAACTACATTTTCATCCACAGGGAATATTTGCTCAATCCGGATGGAGTCAGTCGAAAAGCTAACATTTTGAAGTTGCCAGCAGTTTGATGTTATGTTAAATTCACATTCGTGGTAATCCCAGGCAGTGCCGTCAGTTGCTCTGAGTTCGAGCGAATGTGCACCGGGAGCGAGTGTGCCGGTGGAAACTGTAAAATTGAACGGAGCAGTTACCGAGGAGTCTTTTTTGATTCCATCGAGATAAAGGATTGCTTTTGTGGTTGTGCCTTTAATTGTTTTCAGTGCAACAGCTACATCGGTTCCGGGTGTAACTTTTGCGCCGTCAGCCGGACTTTCTATTCTGCATATATAACCAGGAGCTGTTCGGGGTTTTATACCTGTTATTATCCTGTTAAAATCGTTAAAGGCACCATTTGAAGTGGTAAGCGCTCCAATGGCAAAATAACCATTGTTACTGCCATTCCATCCCCAGTTAATATGGAACTTTGTGGGGTTGGATCCGTCATACCCGTCGCATACAAAAGCATGGCCGCCTGCGGTTCCCGATCCGGCATAATACACAGGTCTTTTTGCCTCCAGCTCGGTTTTTATGATGGCACGCCAAATCTCATCATCACCAACATTTCCACGGTCAACGAGCTGCATGGTGTTATCGTAGTTGAAATAGGTCTTCAGTGCATAAGGAACAACCTCCGATGCTGCGCCCGAACCTTTTGGATCGTAATTCATCTGCACGGCTACTCCGCAATGAAACATAAGCGTTGCCAGTGCAGGATTTGCACTTGTTGCTTTAACCGGCATGGAGTTCCAGTTATAGTCAGTGCTTCCGAAATTTGCACTTAACGTATTGTATGTTGGATGAGTGTAGGAGAAAGAACCCACCCCCTGAGCCGGATAGTTGTAATATTTCATGATCTGTGCCATGGTGGTAGCCACACATCCCGTAGGGACTTTACCGCCGTAACTGCCTGGAGCGGAACTGCTCACGGGACACATGTCGTTGTAGTAAATCGATTGATCCCATTGGGTTGTCAAAAGCGGTGCAACAGTGGGTGCACCGTCGCTGAATTGCTGATCCAAAAGGTCCTGCCATTCTCTTTGTGAGCCTTCATTGGCTTCTCTGTTTTGAATGAGACTGTATATTTGTTTGTTGTAAGCTTCAATCCATTTTTTTGCTGTCGGGTTAACAGTTTCCTCATCCCATTCTCCCGAGTTCGAGTAAGCCAATACCGGAGTTGCCGCATCATCTGCCGAAATCAGAATCCAACCACCTCCATTGATAGAGAAACCATAATAGGTTGAGGTGCTGTTGTAATTTGAAACTGAACCTTTTGTCAGGTCTATATTTCCTGATTTAAGCCTTGAATACTTGTACAGAAAATTTAAAGCTGCCTGGCGGGCTGTTTCTTCGGTTACAGGTACAGCAATTAAGTTGGTAAGTAAAAGAGATAGAAGGAATAGTATGGATATTTTTTTCATTTTCCCTGGTTTTGAGAGCTGTGATTCTGCTAAATTATGAAATAAACTCTAAGATTTTGTGGAATTTGACAAAATTTGAGCGGAACCCGGTATTCTGTAATAGAAAAACACCCGGCGATATTCTGCCGGGGTGCTGGATATATGATGGTTTTTGATGTCAGTTATTTATCACTTTCAATCCTCCAAAAACGGTATTTGCTTCAATAATCAGATGTGCCAGTGAATCATTGGTGAGAGTATCAGTCCTGTACTGCGACTCTCCAAAGGCGTTATTGTTGCCATTTGGCATTGAGGTGCCTCCAAAGACTGTATTTGAGTTTATTTTAACCGGAATGTTCTTGTTCAACAGCAGTTTGCTTCCGCCAAATATTGTATTGAGTTTAATGTGTTTGTTTTTTCCAGGTTCAAGGGTTACGTTATTCAGGTCGTAAACAGCTCCGGCAAAAATTACATTGTATTCCTTCCCATCTTCCACATTGGTGATCGTTCTTTCACCGAAAATTACAGAGTTCTCGTCGGTCTTATCACAATGGAAACCAAAAGTTCCGTTGGTTAACAGTCGGATTCCGATATAAATGAAAAAACCAGCTACAGCTATTTTAAAGATCGGTAAATCTACATTGAAAATCACCTTCAGGATTGCACTAACGCCCAACAAAATCAATATTATCCCAATTATTAAAGTTGCACTCATTTTCATATTGTTTAAAATTATTAATGTTAAATTTTAAACAAATGTAATTCGGGCAGAAGGTGAAAAGGAGAGATTTTCGGTAAATGAGTCGTGGTTGTCGGTAAACGAGAGTTGTTGGCAGCGGAAGTAAAAAATAAAACCTGCGAAAGCAGGTTTTATTGAAGTCTGAATTTATAAGTTATGGTTCCTTTCTGAACCGCAGGGGCATTAGGATTACGGTCGAACCGGGCATTTAAAGCAGCTTCTTTTGCCAGCTGCAATAACTTTTCATTAAGTGTTGTTGAGCCTCTGACGCCAGGGTTCGCCTGGATAACTTTTCCGTCCTTATCAACTGTAACTTCCACCACAACATCGCCTTCAACCTGATTGAGATC
>JAJYAG010000085.1 GCA_021779665.1 Bacteroidota bacterium
TTCAGTTTTATCCTGCTGTTTTCTATTCGGTTATGCAGGACGGGCAATGGAGCGAGCCTCTCAATATCAATTCATTTCTGGGAGTGGACGACGACTGTTTCCCTGTGGGCGTTTCGTACGATGGAAAAGAACTTTTGCTTTACAGAAACAACGAATACATGGGCGACCTTTATGTTTCGAGGCTAGTAAACGGGAAATGGTCGAAAATTAAAAGGCTTAACACTAACATCAACACCAAATACTGGGAATCGCATGCTTGTTTTTCGCGAAATGGAAAGAAGCTGTTTTTCACAAGCAATCGCAAGGATTCTTACGGAGGACTTGATATTTATGTATCCACACGCAGCGATGTAAGCCAGGACAACTGGGGTACTGCCCAAAATCTGGGGCCGGAAATAAATTCACCCTTGAATGAAGAAACGCCTTTCATCACAGCTGATGAACGTAAAATATATTTCAGCTCCCTGGGTCACAATGGAATGGGCGGATACGATATTTTTGTTTCGGAAGCCGGGAAAGATGGAAAATGGAGCAAACCCAAAAACCTGGGATACCCTTTGAATACTACTGATCACGACCTGTTTTTTCAACCAGTCCGCGATGGCAGTGAAGGCTATATGGCTCTTTCAAGAAATGACTCGTATGGCCGAAACGATATTTATAAAGTTGCCGTTTCGGCACCTGAAGCTCAGTTAGCTACCATTAACCAGAAACTTAAAGAACCGGAAACAATCGCACCAAGCTCTGAAATTGCCAAAAACCTTGTAAAACAGGACTCAAAAGAAGAATTAAAAAATGAGTCGAATTTCATTAACAGCTTAGCGAATGCCCAACCGGTACTGGCATCTTTAAGCAAGGATAAAAATGACCCTATATCTGCAGAAAAGAAAAATAATGATCTTAAATCTGAAGAAACAACTTCCGGTTCAGTTGCAACGTCCACCAGCGATTTAAAGACAACGGAAGCAAGCATTCAACCTACAGTTACAGATAATTCTGACAAAAGTTCCTCATTGTCGGCTGGCCAGAAAAAAGCCTGGCACAAACTTCTTTACGGTGGTTTGGGAATACTTGCAGTTTTTACTTTTTTTATATTACTTTTATTGCGAAAGTCGCGAAAAAAAGAAGACAAACAGAATCACTGACTCTAATTCTCAAACATGGCAAAACCTACTTTTCTTCTACTGCTTCTTATATTTATTACGAAAATAACCAATGCGCAGCTTACCCCTGAAAAAATTACCGAAAGTATTCAGGAAGCCGACGAATACATTCTTTCCGGAGAATATAAAGAAGCACTGGTTATTCTCAATAATCTGATTGAAAAAGGAGCCTCAAACGCGAACATTGATTTCAAGGCTGGTTATTGTTACTTGCAAACAGTGGCAGAAAAAGATAAGGCACTTCCTCTTCTGAAAAATGCATCGGATAATATTTCAAAAAACTACATTCAGGATGATCCGGCAGAGCAAAAAGCTCCTGTTGAGGCCATGCTTTTTCTGGGCGATGCATACATGTTAAAGAACAACTTTCAGCAGGCAGTAAGCTGTTACAGGCAATTTGCAAGTATGGCACAGGATGATAAATCGAACGCAATAGCAGAAAAGAGGATAAAAGAATGCCAGATTGCAAAGCTACTGCAAAGTCGTCCATTAAATGTCAGCTCTGAAGTTTTGCCTGAAGAGATAAATCAAGGCATTGCAAACCTTAACCCGGTAACCTCAGCCGATGGTAAAACCCTCATTTTTACAAGAAAAATGAAATTCTACGATGCCATCTTTGTCTCAAAAAAAACAGGAGAAAACTGGCAATCGCCCAACAATATAACAACCCAGATAGGATCGGACGGAGAATATTATCCTACTGCCCTTTCGTCGGACGGAACCCGTTTACTGCTGAGCAGCTATAATGCTTTAAGCGGACAGGATATTTACGAAAGTACGTGGACAGGGTCCAGGTGGACGAAACTTAAAAAACTCGACGAAGGTGTTAACTCAAAATTTGCAGAAACAAATGCCAGTTATTCACCTGACGGCAAAACCATCTTTTTTGCTTCTAACCGCGACAATGGTCATGGAGGATTCGATATTTACAAGAGCGACCTGCGTGCCGACGGAAGCTGGTCACGTGCAATTAACCTTGGCCCTACCGTGAATACGCCGGCAGATGAAAAAAATCCTCACCTGATCAGCAATGGAAATCTACTGATATTCAGTTCCGAAGGCCATTTATGCATGGGCGGTTACGACCTTTTTTATATCGACTACCCTATCCAATCCAATTCTGCAGTCAAAAATGTTGGATATCCTATCAACTCGGTTAGCGACGATTTGTCTTTTTACCCTTTACAAAGCGAAAATGCGGCTTTTGTTGCAAAACATAACGAAAACACGAAGGGGGAAACGGATATTTTCAGGACTCAGTTTGCATCCTTATCACAACTGTTTGAAATTACCGTTAAAACACCGCTGGAGATTACAGGCCTTGCCTCCGGGGATAGTGTCTGGTTATTTATGGTTGATGCTAATTTGAACGACACCATAGACAAAAGAAACCTTAAGGAACAGGCTGCCACCATCAGCTATCAGCTTTATCCGGGAGATTTCAGATTAATTGCCAAAAGTCAGGCTGATCAGTCGCAGGCTGTTACTTTTAATATTCCCGAAACAACCGGAGGAAATACACTTCAGGTACCTTTAGCTATAACCTTCAAAAGCACAGAACCTGATTTAGCCGCCCAAACAGATTTATTGAAAGATTCGATGCAAATTCGCAACATCCTTTTTGAATTTAACAGCTTTGAACTGAGCAGGGAATATGAACCTATGCTCAATGAAATCGCGAAAACAATGACAGAGAATCCTGGCATCACGTTAACTCTGACAGGCTATGCCGACAGTCTGGGTATGGAGGCTTACAATAAAATACTGTCGCACAAACGCGCCGGAGAAGTGCTTCAAAACCTCACAAAAAAAGGAATCGACAGCTCGCGCATAAAAACAACAGGTATTGGCAGCAGCAACTTTATAACTGTTAATTCAAATTCCGAAGGCCGGAAATACAACCGCAGAGTGGAAATTATATTTGAAAATATCCCTCAAAATTTAATTATCCAGAAAGTTAGTAATCCTCCGCAAAAATATATGATCAGGTAGAATCAGAATCCGGTCATGTTATTCAATCCTTTCTGCCTTTGGTGAATGTCTGATCATCAAATGTATTCCGGTAACAATTGCTCCAAGAGATATTGTTGAAGTTAAAACCGGAATTCCGTATCCCATCCGGTTATCGGCAGGAGGAACAGGAGTTGAACTTACAGGGTATAAAGATGAAAGATTTAAGGCTCTCTGTGCATAATCAGTACCCGAGGGTTGAGTGAATAAATCAGGATTAGCAGGATTAATCCCCGTGTGATTGTAAAAGTCCCGTTTCATCCTGTAAGCATCCACTTCTCCTTTATATTTGAGATTCTGGGAGGCTGCCATTGAATATAAAAAACCAGAAGCCAACATACCCATTGCGCCAATAATTATGGATTTCTTACCTGTTTTATAAAGTTTTCCTGCAGGAACAAGATACCATACCTGTTTTCGGCCATCGGTAGTTGTTGTAAACTGGGTACAAACCCTGTCCTTACTGTCAACCACAACATACGAAAGTTCTTTGTTATGGGGAACTAAGATCCTGCCGGGAGCGGTTAACAAATATTCGCGTTCATAGCTGACTCCGGTATACGGATAATGCGAGTGACTTTCAGTACTGGAATTTAAATCGTAATAAGAAGAACCATAATAGAAATATTTTTCCTTTACAAGCTTATAAACTTTCAAGGGACTGGATCCATTGGTTTTGAAAACAATCTCGGTCATAGTTGTATCTTGTCCAAAACTCAGGTTTGTAAAAGATAGAATCAGAACTAAAAAATAAATACTTTTCATGTTGGTATGGTTTAAAGTTAGCGATGAATATGATAAACAAAAAATGTTCCAATCTGCAATGCAGCAAACAAAGGTTTTTGAGTTAGGCATACTTTTAGGTTCAGAACAACATTTACACAAGCTTGTTTCCTTAATAAAAACAATGAATGACTGAAAAACTTACCACATGGCCCGGAAATCCATATCCTCTGGGCTCTACATACGATGGCAAAGGGGTTAATTTCGCACTGTTTTCGGAACATGCCGAAGCCGTTGAATTATGTCTTTTTGATATTTTGGGAAATGAAACCAGGGTTAAGGTTAAGGAGAGAACACATAATTCCTGGCACGTCTTCATCCCTGGAGTTAAACCCGGACAGTTATATGGTTACAGAGTTTATGGGCCATACGATCCATGCCGCGGCCATCGGTTCAACCCCAATAAATTACTTATTGACCCCTACTCGAGGGCAATAAATGGTGTTATTAAATGGAGTGATGCTTTATTTGGTTATGACCTTTATCACCCTGATAAGGATCTGTCATTCAGTGAAACCGACAGTGCTCCTTTCATACCCAAATCAGTTGTTATTGATCAGGTATTCGACTGGCAGAATGATTTCCAGCTCAGGATACCACTTGAAAAAACCGTTATTTACGAGCTGCATATCAAAGGTTTTACCCAGCTGGCACCTAATATTCCTGAAGAAATGCGGGGAAAATATTCCGGCATTTCGCATGACGAATCCATTAAATACTTTAAGTCGCTGGGCATTAACGCAGTTGAACTCATGCCGGTTCATCAGTTTGTGGTAGACAGGCATTTGGCCGATCAGGGTTTGACAAATTACTGGGGTTACAACAGCATTGGCTTTTTTGCTCCCGATGCCCGATATTCAAGCCTGGGGACCCAGGGCGAACAAGTTGCCGAATTTAAAGAGATGGTGCGTACGTTGCACCGTGCAGGAATTGAAGTAATTCTGGATGTTGTTTACAACCATACTGCCGAGGGAAATCAGTTAGGACCAACACTCAGTTTCCGGGGAGTTGACAACCATTCGTACTATCGGCTTACCGAAAACGACAAGCGCTTTTACATGGACTATACCGGAACAGGCAATACCATGAATACCGTTCATCCGACAATCCTGCGGCTAATCATGGACAGTCTCCGCTACTGGGTTACCGAAATGCATGTGGATGGTTTCCGTTTCGACCTTGCAACGGTTCTGGCAAGAGAATTCGACGATGTTGACAAGTGGGGTTCTTTTTTCGATATTTTGCACCAGGATCCAATTCTCTCCCAGGTAAAGCTTATTGCCGAACCTTGGGATGTTGGCGAAAACGGGTTTCATGTAGGAAATTTTCCGGCAGGCTGGATGGAATGGAACGCCAAATATCGCGACTGTATGCGCCAATTCTGGAAGGGAGATAATGAGATGCTGGCAGAATTTGCAAACCGTTTTACGGGAAGCTCAGATCTGTACCTGAACAACTGGCGTACTCCTACAGCCAGTATCAACTTTATAACAGCTCACGATGGATTTACTTTGCTGGATCTGGTTTCGTACAACCAAAAATACAACCTCGCTAACGGTGAAGGAAACAACGACGGCGAAAAAAATAACCGTTCGTTTAACTATGGAGAAGAAGGCCCGACTGAAAACGAGCACATTAACAATATCCGGAAACAACAGATGCGTAACTTCTTAACCACGCTCTTCCTCTCGCAGGGTATCCCGATGCTGGTTGCCGGCGATGAGCTGGGACGCACACAACTGGGTAATAACAATGCCTATTGTCAGGACAACGAAATCTCCTGGATTAACTGGGACAAAAAAGATAATAATTTAAGGGAATATGTGTCGAAGCTGATACATTTCCGCCTGGAACACCCTGTTTTTTGCCGTAAAAAGTGGTTCCAGTATAAACCAATCAAAGGGAAAGATGTAACCGATATTGAATGGTTTCTGCCGGAAGGCTTTCCCATGAGCGACGAGCATTGGAACACTTCATTTGCCAAATCCCTGAGTATCTATCTTTCTGGTGATGACCTGAACTCCTATACAGAACGCGGAGAAAAGGTTCTGGATGATACTTTTTTCCTGATGATTAACTCCGACGAACATTCAGTAATATTTACACTGCCGGAGGAAAACTGGGGCCAGATATGGTACAAAATCATGGATAGTTCCGCGTCATTTTTTGAACCGGATAACAGGGCATTCCCATTGAATCCCAAAGAAAATATTGAAGTTGAGGGAAGATCTGTTGTTTTGCTCATTTCTGGATAACAATTTATGGAAATGATTAATAAAAGAACTCTGGGGCTGAATTTCACCTCACCCTCAGAAGCAAATATCAGAGTTTGGGCTCCTACGGCCGGAAAGGTTAGTTTAGAATTAGAACAAGGAGCCATATTTAACCTTTTGGAAGCTTCCATGGGTTTCTGGGAATTGACAAACATAAGAGTCAATGAAGGTGATCTGTATAGGATAATTGTGGACGGGAAAGCCTTTCCCGACCCGGCATCCTTATTGCAACCTGAGGGAGTCCACAAACAATCGCAGGCATTTAATTTAAATAAATTCCCCTGGTGCGATGATAACTGGAAAGGCCCGACCACCGAAGAGCTTATCATTTACGAGCTTCATACCGGAACATTTTCGTCCGAAGGTACTTTTGACGGAATTACGGGCAAGCTCGATTATCAGAAAGAGCTGGGCATTACGGCCATAGAACTCATGCCGGTAGCACAGTTTCCCGGAAACCGAAACTGGGGATACGACGGTGTATATCCTTTTGCAGTGCACAACACTTATGGAGGACCCGAAAGACTGCAGAACCTTGTAGACTCATGTCACAAAAAAGGACTGGCGGTTATTCTGGATGTAGTCTACAATCACCTGGGGCCTGAAGGCAATTACCTGCCTGCTTTTGGCCCCGTTTTTACGGGTAAGTATACAACACCCTGGGGCATGGCCATCAACTTCGACGATGAATGGTGCGACGGAATACGGACGTTGTTTATTGAAAATGTCCTGATGTGGTTGCGCGATTTTCATATTGACGGATTGAGGCTTGATGCAGTTCACGCTATTAAGGATTTCAGCGCAAAGCACATTCTCCGTGAAATGAAGGAAAAAGTAGAAGAATTAAACTTTGCAACTTCTAAAAACCATTTTCTTATATGCGAATCGGACCTGAACGATATCGGGTACATTTCACCTTTCAACCAGGGGGGATATGGAATGGATGCAACCTGGTGCGATGAGTTTCACCACTCCCTTCATGCTTTAACAACCGGGGAGAATAAAGGCTATTATTCCGATTTTGGGAAAATCACCCATTTGGCTAAGTCCTTGGAGAATGCTTTTGTTTATGAC
The DNA here is from genome assembly GCA_021779665.1 of Bacteroidota bacterium. Classification (GTDB taxonomy): domain Bacteria; phylum Bacteroidota; class Bacteroidia; order Bacteroidales; family JAAUTT01; genus JAAUTT01. Next base: position 7,304 of record JAJYAG010000085.1, read on the forward strand.
GGACAATGGTCGGAACACCGGAAAAGAAAATTCGGCACAAAAACATCAGGACTGGCCGGGAATAATTTTGTAGTATTTACCCAGAACCACGACCAGGTAGGAAACCGCATGTCAGGCGACAGACTTTCGACCATGCTCGATTTTGAGCTCTTAAAAGTTATAGCAGGCACAATGCTGCTGAGTCCATTTATTCCGCTGATTTTTATGGGCGAAGAATATGCTGAGACAAATCCGTTCCTCTATTTTATTGATCATGGGGATGAAGAGCTTATACGGCTGGTAAGGGAAGGCCGTAAAAAAGAATTCGAGGCTTTTATGAATTCAGAAAATGCACCGGATCCCGATGATATAAAAACATTTAATGATTCGAAACTGAATTGGGAACACCGCAGCAGCAATCAGAAACACATTTTCGACTTTTACAAAGAGCTGATTCAACTTCGCAAAACTATTGCCCCTCTCAAAAACAGAGAGCGTAAAAGCTATTCAGCAAAAACAGCCGCTAATAAAAATATTATTGAATTCGAACGCATTAACAATGATCAACGGCTAATTGCTGTTTTAAACTTCGAACCGGAGCAAAGTACCTTCACCTCAACCTTTTTGAACACGAAAAACGCACAACTTCTTTTATGTTCATCTGATAAAAAATGGGGAGGTAACGGCACAACGGCAAGTCTTAACCTCGCTTCAGAAGTTACAATTCCTCCAAGTTCACTTGCAGTATGGTTAACCAGCTGAATTAATAACATTTGATTATTACCGATATGTATATTCCAGCTTCCACTTACCGAATTCAGTTTAACAAGGGATTTACCTTTAAAAATCTCGAGGAATACCTTGGTTACTTAACCAGTTTGGAGATTGGCGCCATTTACGCAAGTCCGGTTTTTGAAGCTGTGCCCGGAAGCAACCACGGGTATGATGTTACCAATCCTCATGTTTTTAATAAAGAGATTGGGACTGAGACCGAATTCGGAAACATAAGCAACTACCTGAAGGTAAACAACACCGGCTGGATCCAGGATATTGTTCCTAACCACATGGCCTTTCATCCGCAAAACGCCTGGCTGATGGATGTTCTTGAAAAAGGGAAGCAATCGGCATACGCCGGGTATTTTGATATCGACTGGGATCACTCTGTTTACAAGAACAAAGTTATGGTCCCTGTACTTGGAAAAACGCCGGAGCAAGCTGTAAACAACGGCGAAATAAAGCTGGAGTGGGAAAATGGCGGTTTTTTTATATGCTATTACGATTTCAGAATCCCCGTTTCGGGAGAATCATTTCACGAGCTACTTGAAGAATTCAAAGAACTGGAGGACTCGTACTTCGTTGGTCAGGGAATTGCGAACGAAGAGTTTAAGAGCGATCCTGCTTTCAAAGGTTTCGGGTGGTCGAACAGCAGAGAACGGTTTCAGGCCATTTACAATACCGATAATTCTTTCGGGACGTTTATTGATAACATTTGCAGAGAAGTAAATTCGAACCATGAAAAACTTCTGGATTTACTATCAAGGCAGCATTTTGTACTTACCCACTGGCAGGAAGTGGACAATTCACTGAACTACCGCCGCTTTTTCACCATAAACGGGCTGATAAGCCTTTGCATGGAAAAGCATAAGGTTTTCGAAGATTATCACTCGTTTATATACAAACAAGTTGAAGATGCCCGGTTCCAGGGTTTGCGCATCGACCATATTGACGGGCTCTTATGCCCTAACATGTATTTTGAACGTTTAAGAGCAAAAATGGGAGAGAATACCTATATAGTGGTCGAAAAAATTCTGGAACGTCACGAGGAACTCCACAAGGATTGGCCGCTTCAAGGTTCATCAGGATACGACTTTCTGGCAATTGTAAATAATATTTTCACCTATCAACCATCCTATCGGAAGCTTACTTCGTTCTATAAAGAAATAGCCAATATTGAATTGGATCCTGAAGAACTGATCTATCAAAAGAAAAAACAAATTCTAAAGGAAAGCTTTCGTGGTGACTGGGAGAATATTTGCCGCAAAATTGAAGAATCGGGCTTAATCCCAGATAACAGCAACATAACATCCGAAAACTTAATGGAAGCTGTTGGCGAGTTTCTTGTCAACTGTCCAGTTTATAAACTCTATTCGCCCGACTTTCCTTTGGAAAAGGACGATATTGCTGTTATCCGGCAAATAACGGATAAATCCATCCAAAGGGCACCTCACCTGAAGGCGCCCATAAAAATGCTGTATGATGTTTTCACCGGTAGAGAAATTAACACCACCGAACAGAAGGTGGCAGCATTATCTGTTTTTCACAGGGTGATGCAATATACCGGCCCATTAATGGCCAAAGGAGTCGAAGATACAGCGATGTATACCTGGAATGCCTTCATAGCTCATAACGAGGTAGGTGATGCAATAGATGCAGAGGGCATCAGCATTGCCGATTTTCATCAAAGAATGGCGGAAAGGCAGCTTCATTATCCACATTCCATCAATACTACCGCCACGCACGACACAAAACGTGGCGAAGATTCCCGCGCCCGTCTGAATGTGATCAGCAACTTTGCCGGTGAATGGATGGAACTGGTGCGCCGCTGGATGACAGAAAATCATTCGTTGAAATCTTATGTAAACGATCAGCCGGTACCCGATTATAACGAAGAATATTTCATTTATCAGACTCTGGCTGGCGCGATGCCTGTTGTCGGCCTGCCTGATCAGGACTTCAACGACCGCATTGCCGAATATCTCAGGAAAGCACTGCGTGAAGCAAAAACGAATTCCAATTGGAACCAGCCAAACGAAGAATATGAAGCAGCTGTAATCCATTTTACAGCCAAACTTCTTGTGGATGGCAGCAATTTTATGAATACTTTTTTGCCATTTCTGCAAAAGATTGTTCCATGGGGAATTGTCAACTCTTTGTCGCAGGTTGTGCTAAAGTGCACTTCACCGGGCATTCCCGACTTCTATCAGGGAACCGAGTTGTGGGACCTCTCACTTGTCGACCCTGACAACCGCCGGCCTGTGGATTATAAACATAGAGAAATGCTTTTAAAACAGCTCAGGGAAAATGAGTCGATAGGATACTTTTTCGAGGACCTGATCCAATCCAAAGACGATGGAAGAATCAAACTCTGGATGTCGCATAAGCTAATGCAGGAAAGAAGAGCATTTCCTGAAGTTTTCAATTATGGGGAATATCTTCCATTAAATGTTACAGGAGAGCATCATGAGCACATTCTGGCATTTGCCCGCAAGCATAAAAATTATTGGTATCTTACGGTAATACCACTTCACGGAGCAACATTGACTTCTGGAGAAAACCAGGATATTGACTGGAAGAACACGAGTATTGAACTTCCTTCATCTGCTCCTGAAAACTGGACCATGCTATGGACCGGTGAAAAGCTGAAATCCTCAAAATTGTGGCTGGTGGCCGACATTCTAAAACATCACATCCCGGCAGTTCTGAAAGGAATAAATAAAGAAAACAACAGAGAAAGCGGCATTTTGATGCATCTTACTTCACTTCCAGGGAAATACGGAACAGGAGATTTCGGGAAGGAAGCTTACCGGTTTATTGACTTGCTCAAAAAGACCGGACAATCGTACTGGCAAATTCTGCCATTTAATCCTGTTGGTGGTTCAAATTCACCCTACAGCTCCTCATCTGCTTTTGCCGGCAACCTGATTTTTATTGACCCTGACGACCTTTTAACACAAGGCTTAATAAAGCAGTTGCCTGAATCGTTGCCCGACACAAACGAGGCTGATTACGAAAAGGCCTTTATTCTAAAAGATGACATAATTAATGAAGCTTTCGAAGGCTATGTCCTCAAGAACAGTCCACTCTTGCAAAAAAGATTCGAAGTATTTTGCCAACAGGAGAAGCATTGGTTGGATGATTATGCGATGTTTACAATTCTGAAACAGGAGTTCAACAACGAATCCTGGAAAAAATGGCCTGAAGAATTCAAAATAAGAAACCAGGCAACCCTCGATGCTTTTTCCGAAAAAAACGCCCCTGCCCTCACGCGCGTGAAGTTTGGTCAATATCTATTTGACAATCAGTTTAAAAAGCTGAAAAAATATGCCAATTTGCGTGGCATAAAAATTATAGGTGATGTACCGATATATGTGAGCTACGACAGCGCCGATGTGTGGTCAAATCCGCACCTTTTTAATCTGGACAGGAATCTCGGGATGATCACCGTAGCCGGTGTTCCGCCCGACTATTTCAGTGAAACAGGTCAGCTTTGGAATATGCCGGTTTACAACTGGCAAACCATGGAAGAAGACGGATATAACTGGTGGAAAAGCAGAATCAGCCGAAACCTTGAATTTTGCGACATGCTCCGGTTTGACCATTTCAGAGGATTTTCCTCTTACTGGGAGGTGCCTGCAGGAGAATCAACAGCTATAAACGGCTCATGGATTAAAGGTCCCGGAGAAAAATTCTTCTCAGAACTTAAAAGGAATTTTCCTGAAATGCCCTTTATAGCCGAAGATCTGGGGGATATTGACGAAGATGTTTACAACCTGAGAGATGCCTTTGCATTGCCCGGAATGAGAGTGTTGCAATTTGCTTTTGGTGGCGGCATGCCACAATCAGTCCACATTCCGCATAATTACACCCGGAACAGTATTGTGTATACCGGAACACATGATAACAACACCATTAAAGGCTGGTACCGGGAGGAGGTAAACAAAGAAGTGAAATCGCAACTGAAAACATATTTCAACCGCAAGTTGAATTCTGAAAAAGTAAGCCAAGAGTTTATTCGATTGGCTTTTGGATCGGTAGCTCAAATAGCCGTTATTCCTGTTCAGGATTGGTTGAACCTTGGTGAAAAAGCGCGTTTTAACAGCCCTTCGCAACCGGAAGGTAACTGGAAATGGAAACTCACTGCCAGAGAAATTATTCCTGCAGATGAAATAAAAAATCTCTCCATGCTTTACGGAAGGTTTAATTATTAAAAGTCAGGAAACTGTTTCATAAGGTATTGAGAAGGAAAATTTACTGCCTTTCCCTTCTTTACTCGACACCCAGATCCGTCCTCCATGCTTTTCGATAAACTCTTTACAGAGAAGCAGTCCAAGACCCGTTCCGGTTTCTTTATTTGTGCCGGGTTTCGAAAATTTAACATCTATCCGGAATAATTTTCTGATGTTTTCGGCCGATAATCCAACGCCATTATCTTCCACAGAGACGGTAACTGCTTTTTTACCTTTTTTAGCCGAAATATTAATTTCGCCATCGGTTTGAGTGAACTTGACTGCATTCTGCATCAGGTTGCGAATCACTGTTTTCAGCATATTATTATCGCCATAAACCATAATTTCGTCCGGAATATTTATCTGTACATTCTGGGTTTTAGCACAAGCTGAAGGCTTAACATTTTCCCAGCATTCGGAAACAATTCTGTTCAGCTTATACGATTTTGGCTCAAACGAAATTGTTCCTGTTTGTGAACGGGACCAGTCGAGCAAATTCTGCAATAATTCAAATCCTTTATGAGCAGAGGAGTTGATCATTTTCCCTAACCTGAGTATTGTTTCCGTGTCGTTTGCCATTCCACTGGAAATAAACTCCGAGGCACCAATAAGATTCGTAAACGGGTTTTTAAGATCATGGGCAATAATTGCAAAAAACTTATCCTTTGTAGCATTAAGGTCTTTTAAAGCTTTTGAATTCTTTTTCAGCAAAAGTTCCTGTGTTTTAATTTCGGTAATATCGAACATTACAAGACTGAAATGCTGAATTCCCCGCGATGTTTTGAAAATACCCGGATGACAACGAAACCATCGCCAATTCATGTTTTTATCCCTTAAGGTCCATTCAGTTTTGGATTTGGAGTCATTTTGGAAGATAAAACTATGAAAAAGCTTTCGATCCTCAGGCACACAACAATCCAATAAAGAACCTGTAAAGGACTTATTCCATCCGAAGATATCCAGGAATTTCGCATTCGCATAGAGCACCTGACCTTCCGGATCGAGTTCACAGATAAGAGCGTTGCTCTTTTCGGTAAGCATTCTGAAACGCTCTTCACTCTCCTTTAGCGATTCTTCTGTTTGCCTTTTCGAAGCTTCCAACCGCAGATAAACAATCCCCTGGGATAAATATTTGGCTAATTCGGTAAGCAACAAAGTCTCGTCGGTGGTATAGAAATTTACTTCCTTAGAGTAAATATTCAATATACCATACACCTCATTCTGATGAATCAACGGCAGAGATATTACTGAACGAAGTCCTGCATCAACGGCCCTTTTACGCCATGAGGATCCATCTGAAACCTCGCCAAGATTTTTACAAACGTATGGTTTCTTATATTTAACGGCCAGGGTTACCGGGTTACTCTCCTGTTTATTCTTTCCGAAACGGAACATCAGGTTAGTCATGTACTTTTTTGCTGACCCCGACCAGACTTTTGGAGAAACACCAACATTATCCACAAAACCAACCCACGCTAAAGCCTGGTTACAATCGTCGGTAATAATCTTACATATTTTGGATACATAATCCTTTTCACTTACAGCGTGCACCAGTGCCTGACTGCTCCGGCTTATCGCCAGAAGAATATTATTCAGCCTTATAAGTTTTTTCTCGTTATCTTCCTTAATTTTTAATTCCTCCTGAAGGTCCTCGAGCAACTCAGCATTCTCCAATGCCAACGATAGTGAATTTGACAGCCGCAAAAGAAAATGAATCTCCTCACTGGTGAATGTCTTCTTACTTTTATAATTAAAAAAAATAACGCCTATTTTTTTATGAGGTGTAAATAAAGGAACAACAATAACAGAGCGTATTCCCCAATTTTTAAGCCGTTCGTTATTAACCCGCGGATCGGTAAAAGCATCTTCAATAAACAGGATTTTTTTCTCAGCCAAGGCCAGGTTAGCATGGTCTTCATCCTCCAGAGCAATGCGCATTCCTTTAACTTCTTTCCCGAATTTATAAACATGCTGCACTTCCCATTCGGTTTCTTTAAAAAAAGATACAGCAGCTGAATCACATTCAAGGGCTTTGGCTGCAATTTCCATCTTTTTCTGGGTTACCTCATAAACGCTGTTGGAATTGTGAAGTACTTGTTCCAAAGAGCTTAATACCTTTTGAAACATATCCACCTTTTTCCGCGAAGTAATATCCTTAATAAAGAACTGAAACTCTGCAGTATTCCTTTCGGAGGTATTAATCACGTTAACTTCAAGGATTATTTCTTCCCCATTGACCTTTACCAGCTTCACTTCAGGATATTCAATCTTCTCACCAGGGAGCAAGGAATCTAAGGCCTTCTTATTGTTCTTTTCAAACCCCGGGACAAACTCGAAAAATGTTTTCCCTTCAATATCCAGAATATGTTTCGCGCCAATAACCATTAGCGCAGCACTATTGGCATATTCCAGGCTACCATTTTTATGAATAATGATACCTAAGGGAGAATGATCATAAATCTTTCGGTGTAATTCCTCACTTTTAATAAAATTCCGCCGTATTTTCTCCAGATCGTCGATAGGATGCCACACTGTTAATGCTCCTACGACCTTATTGTTGAACCAAATTGGCGAAGAACTGGTTTCAATAAGATGTTCCTCTCCTTTAAATTTAATTGAAAAAATTGCCCCAAACGCCCTCTCGCCACTCAAAGCTCTTGCTGTTGGTTGATCCTTTAAAACATAACGACTGTCGTCAAGCCATTTACATGAAAACCGGCTTATTACATCTTTAACATTCCAACCTGTGGGATTACAATCGTACCGTTCCAGAAAAGACGGGTTAACTTCAATAACGTTCTGATTTTGATCGTAAATCAACGAAGGATCCACCAGTGCGTTAAAAACTGATAATTGATCTTTAATCCATGTATGTTCGTTTCCAGTATCTAAAGCCACAAAAGTAAAGGTTGGGTTAAATAAATCCTTCGGGGTAACAAGTTAAAACTGCACATTGTTTTACCCTCAATAGATTTATTAAAAATAAATATTTCCAGCTAATAATTTATTAAAACCAATCCTTTGTTTAAGCTCAGAATGGAAATTCATTAACAGCTATATAACAATTAATTACCGACACTCAGTTACACAGACGCTAAAGGATCGGCTGACCGATATTTTGATTTACCAGCACTTTCCTTTTCTGTTTTCTCCTGTGACACAGGCCTAAAACTTAACACAGGAATAGAAGCATGATTCACTATTTGCTGCGCATAAGGTCCAACAAAAACTTCGCGCCAGTTATAATCGAGCGTTGCATTAATAGCAAGCAAATCCACTTCTTTTTCATCAGCTATGCGAAGTATATCACCAGCAATGTTGGATGCATAAAACAAATCGGAATGGAAATTAATATTATCGTCAACCATTCGCAATTTGAGCTTTGATAAAGAATCAGAAATCTTTGAAATCTGCTCAGGCCTTGCCTTATCGACAATTCCTGTAACTTCCAGAAGTGTGTTTTTCTCCATCAGAATACTTTTCACTACTTCGTACTTTTCTTCAATACCAGAGGTGCTTCGGATAGGAAACAATATTTTATCGAATCGGTTCTTCCGGTAAGAACCTGGAACTGTTAGTACGGGACATGGGGCGTGCTTCACAACCTTATAAGCATTGCTGCCAATAAAAAACTCCCGTACTCCTGAAGCACCGTGGGTGGCCATTATTATTAAATCGGCAACTATTTCGGAGGCCACAGTACAAATATAGTAAGCAGGGTTTCCCGACTCAACATGTACAACACACTTTACTCCGTAGCTTTTCTCAATTTCGTCGCTTAACTTTTGAAGGTTTGCTTTTGAAGTATCCATTACCTCCTGGTTGGAATATACTGCGCTGGAATACGGCTCAATTGAAAAAGAGTAGTAATCGAGCTCCACAGTATTTACCAGGTGCAATTCAGCGTTATGCCGTTTACACATGGCAATAGTGAGATCGAGTGCGTTCATGGCGAGTTGAGTAAAATCGGTTGGAAAAACAATTCTCGCAACTGTATTGGTTAATGATTCCATAGTATAACTGTTTAGGAGTTGAGCAAAATCTTAAATTATTTAACCATTTCAATGGTCAGGAGTCCTATTAAGATAGTAGCATATCAATTATCTGAATACATGGCACAATATACAAAATTTTATGCTAAAAACATAGGATCTGTCTTACATTCTCAACAATGAGATCGACTACTAAATATTGAATTATAATTATATTATAATTTAAAGCGGAAGGGTAAATTTAAAGGAACTCCCCTTTTCAAAAGTACTGATGGCCCATATTTTACCTCCATGTCGTTCAACAAATTCCCTACAAAGTAAAAGACCTAAACCACTTCCCGTTTCGTGACCAGTACCTTCGGTAGATTGCATGGAGCTGCTATTAAACAATTTCTTAAGCTCTTCCGGTTTTATACCAATTCCGGAGTCGCTTACCGATACTTCCGCAAATTCGACCAGAACTGAAACTCCAATTTGAATATCTCCGCCCTTATTTGAAAATTTTACGGCATTGATGATTAGGTTACGCAGTATTGTTTTCAACATATTCTTATCAGCCATAACTTCCAAATCAGGATGTGAGTTTACAAACTTAATATCAATGCCCTTGTTAAAAGCTATGAAACTGTTGGCCTCAACTTCCTCCTGAATAATTCTGGAGAGCTTAATCCTTTCGGGATGGAACATTTCGGTCTTACTTTTTACCCGTGCCCATTCGAGCAAATTGTTTAACAAAGCATTAGCCTGAATTGCAGACTGACGGATATATCCTGAAAACTGCACTGTTTTTTCCGAAGTATATCCAAGAGCGCTATTATGCAATAAATCGCTGAATCCGCCAATAATGTTTATCTGGTTTTTCAGGTCGTGGGCTATAATGGATAAGAATTTATCTCTTAATTCAACCTGCATTTTCAAATCTTCGGACACCCATATATTTACCATAATGATATAACCATAGGTAAGTACTGCCTGCAAAACGGCCGAAAATGCCAATATCATTAAATTTGCAGGATTATTGTCCATAAGATGACGGATTAATGGTGTATTTGCCAGAACTGCCCTGGTAATCATTATCAGTCCAAAAGATAAATAGGCAAAAGAATTGATCAAAAATATCTTCCGATAAACCTTATTAAACGGTAAGAGTAATTCGAACGCCAGAATAAATCCACTTACCGCAATCAGGGCAGAGTTGATTGCAATACGTAAGTTTGGCAAATCCCAAATCAAAATAAAAAGTGTATTGACCAGAATTGTAAGCGAGGGAAAAATAAAAATCAACCACAACCTGAATTTTCTGTTCTTGAATTTTAAAATCCCTACATGAAAAAAGGAATAACTGATAAGAATAAGAAAATTAGAAAATAAAATATTGAAAAACTCTCCTGGCCACGGAAACAATGAAAAATAAAGCATTCCTGCCCCGCCTGTAAAACATCCTGTAGCCCAATAAACAGGGCCCGGAACCTGACGGGAAGAACTGCGGATTATTAATAACAGGAAACCAAAAAGCAGATAGGCAAGGCCTATTAAAATGTACAACCACCTTATACTTAAATCCATCATTTACAAGGCAATTTTTGTAGTTCTGCGCACCAAATCTAAACTAATACAGTTAGAAAGACAATAATACCTAATATTTATCATATAAGATTAAAATTATAAAGAGTTTCCGAATTCCATCAGATATCCGGCTGATTTCTTTCAACAGCTTTTTCTGACACAATGTCACCCGCTTTTCCTATAGATCCATAAGGTTGTCAGTGCATGTTGTCATTATTTCACAGGAATGTCAGGTTTTATTCCGTGGCACAATGATTGAATAAAAGAGCAGGAAATAATTAAAAAACGAATAATAAACCAGAAAATAAATAATTAAGACATGGGCAAAATTATAGGAATTGACTTAGGTACAACAAACTCCTGTGTAGCAGTAATGGAAGGAAATGAACCCGTTGTTATTGCTAACAGCGAGGGAAAAAGAACCACACCATCTGTGGTTGCTTTCATCGAAAATGGGGAACGTAAGGTTGGTGATCCTGCAAAACGTCAGGCTATTACCAATCCAAAACACACTATTTATTCCATTAAGCGTTTTATGGGTGAAACTTTCGATAAAGTTAACACTGAAGTTTCGCGCGTACCTTATGTTGTAGAACGTGGCCCAAACAATACTCCTAGAGTAAAAATTGACGACCGCCAATATTCACCTCAGGAAATTTCGGCAATGACGCTTCAGAAAATGAAGAAGACAGCTGAAGATTATCTGGGCCAGGAAGTAACTGAAGCTGTAATTACAGTTCCTGCATATTTCTCCGATTCACAACGTCAGGCTACCAAAGAAGCCGGTGAAATTGCCGGATTAAACGTTCGCCGTATCATCAACGAACCTACCGCAGCTGCTTTGGCTTACGGTATGGATAAGAAAAACAAAGACCTTAAAATAGCAGTATACGACCTTGGTGGTGGTACTTTCGATATTTCCATCCTCGAATTGGGTGATGGTGTGTTTGAAGTAAAATCGACCAATGGTGACACTCACCTTGGTGGTGACGATTTCGACCAGGTAATTATCGACTGGTTAGCTGAAGAATTTAAGAAAGAAGAAGGTTTGGATCTTCGCAAAGATCCTATGGCACTTCAACGTTTGAAAGAAGCCGCTGAAAAAGCCAAGATTGAACTTTCGAGCTCCACATCAACCGAAATTAACCTGCCTTATATTATGCCGGTTAACGGAATTCCAAAGCACCTTGTAAAACAGCTTACAAGAGCTCAGTTCGAAAAACTTGCTGACACGCTCATTCAAAAAACCGTTGAACCTTGCCGTTTAGCTTTACGCGATGCAGGTTTAAGCGCAGCCGATATCGACGAAGTTATTCTCGTAGGTGGCTCAACCAGAATCCCTGCTATTCAGGCTATCGTAGAAAAATTCTTCGGCAAAACCCCTTCCAAAGGTGTTAACCCCGACGAAGTAGTAGCCGTTGGAGCTGCAATCCAGGGTGGTGTTTTAACCGGTGAAGTAAAAGACGTGTTGTTACTCGACGTTACTCCACTTTCATTGGGTATCGAAACCCTTGGTGGTGTTATGACCAAATTAATCGAGTCGAACACAACCATTCCTTCGAAGAAAACCGAAACTTTCACCACTGCGGCTGATAATCAGTCGTCGGTTGAAATTCACATTATACAGGGCGAACGTCCTATGGCTCGCGACAACAAGACCATCGGCCGCTTCCACCTCGACGGAATTCCACCATCACCACGTGGCGTACCCCAGATTGAAGTTACATTCGACATCGATGCCAATGGTATTCTCCATGTTGCAGCGAAGGATAAAGCTACAGGTAAATCGCAGAGCATCCGTATCGAAGCATCTTCGGGCTTAACCGATGCTGAAATTGAACGCATGAAGAAAGAAGCTGAAGCCAACGCCGAAAGCGACCGCAAGGCTAAGGAACAGATTGACAAACTCAATGCAGCTGATAGTTTGATCTTCCAGACTGAAAAACAGTTAAAAGAATTTGGCGACAAACTGCCAGCCGACAAAAAAGCTCCTATTGAAGCAGCTTTGAACAAGCTGAAAGAAGCACACAAATCGCAGGATGTAGCTGCTATCGACACTGCAACTGCCGAATTGAATCAGGTATTCCATGCCGCTTCTGAAGAAATGTACAAAGCAAGCCAGGGTGGAGCTCAGCAGAATGGCGGTCCAACCGGTCCGGGCGCTGGTCAGCAGCAGGATCCAGGCTCAAAAGCTAAAGATCAGGAAGTAACTGATGTTGATTTTGAAGAAGTGAAATAAATTAGTCCACAGTCCACGGACGTCAGACGACAGTCGAACAGCCGGTGATTTGGATTAAACAGGATATTTAAATATAAAACCATGCAAACTGATATTTATTAGCAGTATTGCATGGTTTTTTAGGTAATTTTGGTTTTGAATTAGGGGTCCTTTGGATCTGTATTAATTCATGTTGTCAAGAAAGCCACGCCGCAAGGTGTGGCTTTCGACGTTTATAGGCTATTGCTCCTGATGAATTAACATTTCAAATAAACAGCGTCTGCTCCAGTTTCTGGTATAGATTGAAAAAATATTAAAAAGTTACACTATTGTCGGGTAAAAAAATATTAGAATTAATGATAGATTTCTCATTGAATTACCAATGAAAGATTTGAGAAGAGATTCCTCCCTGGGTCGGAATGAGGGATCTATTTCACTGTCATTACAACATTATTCCCCAATCCACCAATAAAGACTCTTTTTCACACTTATACGGACAGTAATCCCGGTCTGCCCAAGAATATTCCAATGCACAATATTTCAAATTGTTAAAAGCAAATTGCCAGATATTTTTAATTAGTTGAGATATTTTTCGACTACTTATAAAAGCTTTCTGAGACTATATTTCAAATAATGAGATTTTGGTTATAACAGCCAACAGGACAGGCTATATACATTTGACAAGGCAAATTACTAACACAAGACTACTATTATTCAAATGAAACAAACAACAACATCACCTCTTGGACTAAGATCCGGTTTTATAGTTCACAAAATAAAGCCAATAACTATTTGTGAGTTTCAGAGAGGTTTTACATACCATATAAAGATTTTGGATTTTACTACTATTAATTAAAACAATTAAATTCTATGACAGAAAAGTTCGAATTTAAGGATTCAACTCAATCCTTATTCAGGCCGGGAAAGGGCTTGAAGCTTTCAATCGTTTTTCTTGCACTTTCTTTATTAGTGCAGTTTATTACTCCCCCTGAAATATTTTCTCAGGAATTAGCAAAACATAAAGTAGTTGGTAAAGTTATTGGAGCATCTGATAACAATGCAATTCCCGGTGCCAATATACGAGTTAAGGGTACCACTATAGGTACAGTTACGGATATGAACGGCAATTTCACTCTGGATGTCGACGAAAATGCGGTTATTGTTGTTTCCTACATAGGTTATGTGTCCGAAGAAATATCGGTAGCAGGTAAAACTTCCATTGAGGTTAAACTGGTAGAGGATATTGCGAGCCTTGAAGATGTAGTAGTGATTGGTTACGGAACCAAAAAACGTAAAGATGTTACAGGCGCTATATCTTCCGTTACCAGCGATGAAATTATGAAATCACAACCGGTAACCATTGAACAGGCTTTACAGGGGAAAATTGCCGGGATGGTTGTAAACCAGATATCGGGTCAACCCGGAGGAGCTGTATCAGTGCAGGTTCGTGGGTTAACCTCTTTTGGTGGCGGAGAACCATTATATGTATTAGATGGTGTAATACTTAAAGGACTTACTACTATAGATGGTTGGAGAACATCTTCCAATGCGCTTGCCGGTTTAAATCCTTCCGAAATAGAATCAGTTGATGTTTTAAAAGATGCTTCTGCAACAGCAATCTACGGGTCAATGGGTACCGATGGTGTAATTATCATTACTACCAAAAGAGGTAAATCAGGTGCTCCAAAAATTACTTATGAGGCCAATTTCGGTTTTCAACAACTCCCCAAAAAGCTCCCAATAATGGATTTAAAGGAGTATGCCACCTTTATTAACGACAGAACAACAACAGGTATCGGATGGGATTGGGATACACGGCCTGCTTTGGCCAATCCTCAATATTTAGGCAAGGGAACCGACTGGCAGGATGAGTTATTCAGAAACGCCCCGATGACCAATCATACAATTTCAGTAGCTGGTGGAGACACAAGAACACAATACTATTTATCAGGATCGTATTCTTCCCAGGAAGGTATCGCATTGGGTTCACAATTCGACAGAATCTCGATTCGTTTAAACCTGGATAATAAAACTACCGATTGGTTAAAAATTGGAACCAGTATGCAGCTGGTCAATTTAGATAATAATGTAACATCTACCGATTCGAAAGTAATCAGTGATGCGCTTAGTCAGACTCCGGATATCTCTCTTAAGAACCCTGATGGCAGTTGGGGTGGAAGATACGATGGTAACGGTTGGATTGCCAGTACACCAAATCCCTATGCCATGGCCTCTATTAATAAAGATAACATAAATACAAAACAGGCTTTTGGCAACCTTTATGCTGAAGTTACTTTAGCAAGGGGATTAGTTTTGAGAAATGAAGCTTCGGCAAACTTTTCACTTGCCGCTGAAAGCAGATTCAACCCTAATTATTCCATGGGGTTATTATCAAAACTCATGAACGATGGTTCATACAACGCATCACAGGGGCTTTATACCGAACTTAAAAACTACCTTAGTTATAACCACCTGTTTGCAAGCATATTCAGTTTAAATGCTATGGTTGGGCATGAGGCTTCAATAAACAAATCTGAAAATGTAAGTGCAGCCCGTTCTAATTTTCCAACAAACAATGTACAGGTTATCGGCTCAGGAGATGCAACAACAGCAACAAATGGCGGAAGTAAAAACCAATCTTCGATGGAATCATATTATGGTCGCCTGGATCTTTCTATTAACGACAAATACCTGGTAACCGGTACTATTCGCGAGGATGGTTCATCAAAGTATTCTCCCAACAATCGTTGGATATTGTCCTATTCAGGTGCCCTTGCATGGAAATTGAACAACGAACAATTTTTAAAAGGTATATCAGCGATAAGCGAACTTAAACTTCGTATTGGTTATGGTTTGACTAACAAACCTGGTGGACGTGATTACGCATATGCCTCCACACTGGGTTCCGTAGCTACCGGGTTAACCGGTATCGCCCAGATGTCTAAAAATATTGGAAACCCCGACCTCAAATGGGAGCAAACAAAAAATTCCAATATAGGTTTGGACGGTGCGCTTTTCAATTGGCGTATCAATTTCTCCATCGATTTTTATGACAAAAGAACCGACCGCCTTACCATGCAGGCTTCGTTACCCAGGTACACAGGAACAGCCTCCGGCTGGAATCCGGGCGCCCTGGATGCACCATATATAAATGTGGGATCAATGGATAACAAAGGTTTTGACTTCAGAATAAGTTCCACAAATATTAAACGGGAAGATTTAACCTGGAGAACAGATCTGACAGTATCCCGAAATTTTAACAAGGTTTTAAAACTTAATAATGATGGCGCTCCTATTATGGGAAATAAGAGCAAAACAATTGTCGGAAGATCTCTGGGCGAGTTTTATGGTTATGTAGTTGAAGGCGTTTATGCAAATCCTGTTGACTTTTTGGGAGACCCGGAAAAAGGTATAGATCCGGTAGCCCGACCGGTAGACAGTAACGGAAATATGTATCCTGTTGGTTCTGCCAGTGGTAGTATCTGGTATGGCGATTTTAAATTTAAAGATATAAACGGAGACGGCGTTATTGACACCAAAGACCAGACCTTCCTGGGCTCCCCGCTTCCTAAAGTTCAGCTTGGGTTAAACAACTCGTTTTCGTATAGAAATTTCGATCTGAACATATTTTTTACTGCTAACTACGGTAACAAGATATTTAACCAAATACGCGTAACTGGTGAGGATCCTCTTACAAATTCAGGTTACCTTAAGGATTTAAAAAATTACGCAAAACTCGGGTTGATTGATCCTGAAGGCTCTGCAACCGATGTTAACAATGTTTATGTTATAAACCCCGATACTAAAATACATGGCAACCGGAATGACAGAACTAATGGCAACGAAAGGAACTCGGATCTGTATATCGAAGATGGTTCTTTTATTAAGTGCAAAAACATTTCTTTTGGTTATACCGTACCTCAGACTCTGACTCGTAAAGCCCATATCAGCTCCTTGCGTGTGTATTTAAATGTATCGAATGCATTTACTATCACCAAATATAAGGGTATGGACCCCGAAATAGGCTCCTGGGATCCTATTAACGCAGGTTTAGATTATGGCTTCTATCCACAGCCAAGAGTGTTTATGTTTGGATTAAACATTTCGTTAAACTAATTAAATTTAAGATTATGAACATAAAATCGAAAATATTATATTCATTGATTGCCATTGCAGGTCTTTTAGGATCGTGCAGTAAAGATTTTCTAGATCGTCCTCCTTTATCAGACATTAGTTCCGAAAATTTCTATCAGACGACCAGTGACTTGAGATTGGCAACAGCAGCTCTATATGCCGGCAGTCCCTGGGCTGAATGGACTTACAGCAGTTACTTACCGGTAGGCGAAGTAACCAGCGGGAATATGGTATTAGGCTGGAATGCAGATGCAATTCAGTTCAATACTTTCTCAATTACTGCTTTGAATGGAGGTTTGATGTCAAACTGGAACGGTATGTATAAGATTATTGCACATTGCAATACCACTATCAATGCCATTCTGGAAAAAACCCCTGCAACAGTTTCAGATTTAGACAAAAACGCTGCCCTTGCCGAAGCAAGGTTTATACGGGCCTATGCATACTACAACCTGGCAATGCTGTGGCAGGATGTTCCTATCATTGAGGATAACCGTAAGCTGGTAAATTCCCCTTTGGTATACCGGAATAAAGTAGAGGATGTTTTCCAGTTTGTAATCAACGATCTCTCATTTGCTGCAATGCACCTTCCTGCCACTGATCAGAAGGGGCGGCTTACAACCTGGTCGGCTCAGGGTTTGCTGGCCAAAGTGTATTTGTCTTTTGCTGGGTTAAAGTCTCAGGGTTCCGGTACACGCACTCAGGAATACCTTGATTTAGCCAAAGCACTTGCGGGAAGTGTATGTAAAAACAGCGGTTTGGAATTACTTGATAACTATGCCGATCTTTTCAAAACCAAGAATAACGATAATCGGGAATCATTATTTGCCCTTCAATGGGATGCCAGTACCAATGGATGGTTATCAGGCAATATGCTCCAGATATACTCTGCCGGTGGCACCGAAATATCAGCAAACGGACAAGGCGGATGGTTTTCCATAAATCCAAGCTATAACATGTACCTGCAATACTCGGAAAAAGACAGCATTCGCCGTAAAGCCACTTTTATGTTAAAGAATGACTATTATCCCGAGTTAAATGCTGCCGGCGGTGGATTTACCTTTACAGGCACATCGGGATTAAAGAAACACATTATCGGCACAAACAAGGATAACAGCGCTCCACTTATGACGCTTACCTCTTCAGCGGAGCACAATTCCCTGTTAAGACTTGCCGACATATACCTGGTATATGCTGAGGCTATTCTTGGCAACAATGAATCTACATCCAACGCGGATGCGCTCCTGTATTTCAATAAGGTAAGAACAAGGGCTGGGCTTGATCCGGTTTCGGTACTCGATTTTAACACCCTTTTTAAGGAAAGAAGAATTGAACTTGCTGCTGAAGGGCAGTACTGGTTCGACCTGGTAAGCCTTTCATTTTATAACACTCAAAAGGCGGTTAATATTCTTAACAACCAGGAACGTGTTCCTATCAAAATTGAAGGAGGTGTAGTAAGCGCTAGTGACCCCTATGCAGAGATTACCCCTGCCACTGCTACAACATTTAAATTTCCTATACCCGAATCGGAAGTTACAGCCAATCCATTGTTAACTGAACCTCCGGTATCCTATTCATTTCAAAATACAAAATAAGAACGCTTATGAAGAAGATATTATCATATCACATTTATACCTTGCTGTTAATATGTATTGCAGCCGGGCTTGTAATACTGTCTTCCTGTGAAAAGGAAAATACTGATCCTCCCAGCATTTCGCATGTACGGAATTATGCTGCTTCGCCTAACGATACCATCCTGAACTCGGTAAGTGCTAACCAGTGGGTAGTGCTGATTGGTAAAAACTTAAGCGGAGTTACCAGGGCATTATTTGGCACCACTCCTGCTACTATTAATAATACATTCTTTTCGGATACGTGCATTGTCATTCAGATACCGGAAATACCCTTTCAGTCTATTCCTCGTAATGCGGTGAATGCAATTACTGTTGTAAATGAACATGGAACTGCCACCTATAATATTAGTATCACCGGCACCCCAATTATTACACAGGTTAAAAACTATGCCGCTGCTCCTAATGATACAGTGGTTAACGCTATTGTACCAAATCAGAAAATTACTTTAATAGGCTATAATCTTAAGGATGCCGCACAAATAACATTTCAGGGCATTGCGGTTAACATGACAGATGTTCAATTCACTGATTCAACTGCTATTGTTCAGGTACCTGCTGATCTGTCGGGCGCAGATGCCTCTCTGTCAAACATGATCAGCGTTACAAACAGAATCGGAACGGGAACTTTTGGAATCCGGATTATCGGGCCTCCTTTAATTTTAAGTATTTCCCATGAAATACCAAAAGAAGGCGATTCTGTTTATATTTATGGAAATAACCTTTCTTCTGTTCAGGCACTGACCTTTGCCGGTGCAACAATTTCCTCATATAAAGAAAACGCCGACGGATCACGTCTTGGATTTATTTCTCCGGCATTGTCGGATGCGGGCCCAGTTAGCATTACTACCCTGGCAGGTTCGTTTACTACTGCTTTTAAAGTTAATGACATAAACTTTATTAACGCAGGAGGATTGGGCATTTTAGGCAACATGGAATGGAGTAATCATTTTGGCTGGGCATGGTGGGGAGGATCTGTTGATCTTACCAGTTCAGACCCAAATTCAGGATGGCCTTCCTATAATGCTACCTACGGAGTTGGAACAGGAATGTATCTGGTATATAAAAGTCCTGCTTTGAATGCTGGGGAGGGTAGTGATGGTAATGCTATCCGTCTTGGTGAATATGAATGGGTACCAACCGAAAATCATAATGATGCTGGCGACAAGTGGGCCATTAAATTTGATATAAATGTCAAAAAAACATGGAATGGAGGTACTATTTGCATCAGAACTAATAACGCAAGTTATTTAGCATTATATGAACCCTGGAAAATATCGGCAACAAAATCTGCTCCCTATACTACGAAAGGATGGCAAACAGTAACTATTCCGTTATCTGAGTTCCGGCTTAAGGATGCTACCCTTGGTGATGGCAGAGGTGCTTCCATTACAAAGGTTTCGGATTTGCTCGATATTGCTACAGGAAAGACTTATCTGACAATTTATTTGAAAAACTATGGTACTGATGTAACGGGAACAAGTTTTGAAGCTGCTTTTGACAATTTCAGAGTAACCAAAAGATAATTAATCCTGTTAATATCCCCTTCTTAGAACTGTCTGGTAAATTCCAGACAGTTCTTTACTTGTAAAACCAAATGTAATTAGCAGCCAGATACTCTGGCGACAATCTTAATGTAATTGCAGAATCGGAATAAACTTGATAAAAAAGCAAAGTGGCGAAGCGGTAAGATGAGGGCACAACACGCATTTCTCTTCTATAAATCAAGATTTGAATAATTTTTAATACAATACTGTCCCATTAAATTCTAAAATTGTTCTTTGAAATATTTGAAATTTAGCGAGTTATACTGGTTTTTTAATTAAACGGATTTCAATTTGCATTTTGCAATCTTAAAGATATTGCAAATGC
>JAJYAG010000261.1 GCA_021779665.1 Bacteroidota bacterium
TCCGGAAAGTTTGCCTTGATTAAAGCAACCAGCGAATCGCGTATTGCGCTGCGAATCTTAGGGTATGATAATGTAATCCGGTTATCGCAATAAATCGGCGACTTCCAGCCCGATGCCCATGTGAAAGGTTTTGCAGGTTCTAACTTAATTGCTTTACTTTGCAGGAGAAATACAGGTATTGTCGAATCTATCTTATTCATAATGCAAGCTTATAAAATATTTTATGGAAACCGTGTTGTTAACTTGACCGGCAAAGTTACTAAAAGCTTTGAAAAGAATGATGGGTTGTTTTACAAGTTCACCAATAAAGATGAACTTAAGGAAATTTTATATGCTTTCGAGAATTTTACAGAGGTAAAAACGCTCTACATTTTCAATAAAGATACTGATTTGGTAATGGATCATATAAAATCGTTCTATACCATTCTGGAAGCTGCCGGTGGAATTGTAAAAAGACCGGATGGCAAATTCCTTGGTATTTTCAGAAATGGTGTATGGGACCTGCCAAAAGGAAAGGTGGAAAAAGGTGAATTTTACAAGCAGACCGCTTTACGCGAAGTTCAGGAGGAATGCGGCTTGAAAAATATTGAAGTAGGTAAACGATTGCTCGACACATACCATACCTATCAGCAAAAAGGCGAACGAATTATTAAAAGAACCATTTGGTACGAGATGCATCTTGACAAGGAGGAAACTCCGGTATTACAAGCCGAAGAAGGGATTACAGACTGCAGGTGGTTCGATACAGAGACAGTAAGCGAAGCCTTAAAAAACACTTATGAGTCGTTAAGGGATGTGTACAAGTTTTTTATATATAAATAAAATAACTCTTCCACAGTTCTCGGATCAAAGACCACAGAAAAAAACAGCCTCCCATCAATCAGCTATGATTTGGTATTTATATTGACCGTTGTCAGAGATCAGTCGACTGTCGACTTTCTTTACAACAATCCTTTTGCCCGCATCTCCTTAAACAAACTCATTTCGAAATTTTCAGCCGGTGATGGTGCTGGAGAAATGGCCATTTTACCTTCAGGATTAATGAGGAAATAGGTCGGAAATGCCCTGATATCGTAATCCTTCAAAATCTGAGGCTGATTCCCGTAATGCAGGAAAATCCACTGAAGCTGTTTGCCTTTGATAAATTTTTTAGAATCGGCGAAATTCTCGTCTGCCAGCATTGTAATAATGTTCAGTTTGTCGTTATGCTTCTGGTACAATTTCTTAAGCTGCTCAAATTCGGTGATGCAGGCATAATTTTGTGTTGTACAAAACATTATATAAGTGTACTTTCCTCTGAAATCGGACATACTCCTGAGTTTACCCTCCTGATCAAATAATTTAAAATCGGGAGGCGAATAGCCCGTCAGTAACCTGGTTACCTTCTCACGGATTTGCAAACCTATTTCTTTATGTGTCGCTATTTTTGTCTCAACAATCAACGAATCGAGAATATTGAGCAAAGCTCCCCGCGAAAAATCTGTTGCATAAAAACCATCGTGCAACCCTTTAAGGATAACAAACTCTTTAAGAGAATCGTTAGTCAGAACATTATCCTGCGCAAGTGTATTTTTCAATCCCGAATAGCTCTTATTCAGGTTTATGTCGTCGTAAATAACTTTACCTTTTGGAGTTCGGCCAAAGTACACAAAATACTTTTCGTACACCTGGTTAAACAGCTCTGTATAAGCCGGGTTATTGTAAAGGATAGGTTTATCCAGAAAGTATTTATTGGATATGCCCCGGCTCTTATTCTGAAGAGACATAAGCTGCAGAAACCCAATTTTGTAATTTTTATAATCATTATAAAACTGGTTACTCTTATCCGGAAAAATATTTGAGATTCGTAAGATTGTGCTGTCGCGATCGCTCATTTCCTTATGAGTAGCCACATTTAAGGCATATTTGGCCATGTACGGACCATAATAATCGTCGAAACTCCGGATATAAAAATTAAGTTCGTCCTGCAAATTTACAGTTTCTCCATTTTTCCGGCACTCCCTGACAATAAGATGCACCTGCTTTTCTTCAAAATAAGGATTCAGCTTTTCAGCGGGTTTCTTCTCCTGCTTTGGCGGAAGCACAACTACATATTTCGTATCAGGCTCCACATACATAAAAAGAAAATAAACTCCCGAATGGGCAAAAACGAGCCGAGGCTCTTTAATATCTAAAGAAAGGGAAAAAGAACCATTAGAATTAACCTTTGCTATACCTAAAGACTTTTCGGAATATGCGATTTGATTGGAATAAGTTAAAAATTCGACAGAAGATCCGGCATAATCTGCCGCAACACCTTCAATTACAGTTGTTGCAGATATTGAAACCCACAAAAAAGCTAAACAGGTAATTAGCAATGTATGTTTCATTTACTATACTTTTTAAGATCGATACAGGGAGGAAGAAATTTTGAAGCGTCGCCGCCATACTTTAATATTTCGCGAACAATGGTTGAATTTATGGACGTATGCTCCGGAAGTGTAAGTATAAAAACAGATTCAAGATCGGGGTACATGGCTTTATTAACCTGAGCAATAGCCCGTTCGTATTCAAAATCGGCCGATGTACGCAAACCCCGGAGGATATATTTAGCGCCAACTCTTTGGCAAAGGTTCACTGTAAGGTCTTCGAAATGTAAAATTTCAATCTTAGGTTCATTATGAAACACGTCTCTGATCATGTCAAGCCTTACCTGGAGAGGGAAAAAAGCCTTTTTGTTTTCGTTGTGGCCAATGGCAATCACTACCTTATCGAAAAGCTCCATAGCACGACAAACGATAGATTGGTGGCCGATTGTAAACGGATCAAAAGACCCGGGAAAGACAGCAATTTTGCTCATAATGACTTAAAAAGATATGGTTCCGGCAAATATCGTAATTTATTATGAAATGCTCCCGGAACCAAACAAAAAAACCGGAAGCTGCCCTCCGGTTTTAAATTGGTTTACATTATTTTCTTCGTATGTCCACCCCTCCAAACACAACCTCTGTTTTAAGGAGGAGATAAGGTTTTAACTCGTCGAGGTTCTCACTTTCGTAAGTGACCGTCCCGAAAACGGCACTGTTACCATTGGGAAGCTGTGTCCCCGAAAAAGCGGCATCTGCCTTAATCCTGACAGGAGTATCGGAATTGAGCAAAATCTCTGTCCCGCCAAAAACTGTACTTATTTTCACCTCTACATGCCCCGAATCGGGCAGTTGAACTCTTTGAAAATCAAAATTACCTTTACCAAATACAACATGATATTCTTTCGCAGGCTGAATTATTTCTTTGAACGATCCCTCGCCAAATGCAACATCGTGAGGACCGGTCTTAAACATGGTAACCCCGAAATTGCCGAACAGAATTTTGATACCCAGATAAATAAAAAAGAACGCTACCAAAAGTTTCACAACCGGAAAATCAATGTGAAATACAACTTTTAAAATAAGGCTTAATCCAAGAATGATAAGCAATAAACCCCAAAATAATCCACTGTCCATTTTCATATATTTAATATTTTAAGACAAATATTGCCTTAAAAAACTGCTTTACAAACTCAATATCGGTAAAGCTATATAATATTTCGGTAAATTATATTTTTTAAACGATGTTTAATGCGTTATCAACTTTTTCGTTCGTAACTGCCAGATTTATAACCTCTGATATATTTTCAACATAATTAAAGTTCAGTCCTTTTAAATACAGTGGTTCTATTTCGTCAATATCTTTTTTATTCTCTTTTGAAAGAATAATATCGGAAATACCAGCTCTCTTGGCTGCAAGAATTTTCTCCTTGATACCTCCAACGGGGAGTACCTTTCCACGGAGAGTAATTTCGCCCGTCATCGCAAGGTTATTTCTAACTTTACTCTGCTTAAATGCCGATACCATTGAAGTAACCATGGTTACACCTGCCGATGGCCCATCTTTGGGAATCGCACCTTCAGGTACATGCACGTGAACATTCCACTTTTCGAAAATTTCAGGATCGATGCCAAATATTTCGCAGTGCGATTTAATATATTCGAGAGCGATAACAGCCGATTCCTTCATGACATCGCCCAGATTACCGGTAAGGGTTAGTCCGCCTTTACCTTTGCTCAGGCTTGTTTCTACATACAGAATGTCACCTCCGACAGCAGTCCAGGCCAAGCCTACAACCACTCCGGCATATTCATTACCCTGGTACTTGTCCTTTATAAACTTCGGTGCGCCCAGAATCTTATGAATAGCTTCAACAGTAAGCTTCTTTTCAACTTTTTCGCCAAAGGCTATTTGTTTTGCAATATTCCGGATAATGCTTGCAAGGGTTTTATCAATCTCGCGAACACCGGATTCCAAAGAGTAGTTCTCAATTATGTATTCCAGAATTTTATCCGAAAAATCGATTATCCCTTTCTTTATGCCATGAGCTTTAAGCTGTTTATTTACCAGATGTCGCTTACAGATTTCAATTTTCTCTTCAAGCGTATATCCTGAAACTTCAATAACTTCAAGTCTGTCGCGCAAAGCGCCGTTAACTGTCGAAAGTGTATTTGCAGTGGCAATAAACATTACCTTGGAAAGGTCGTATTCCAATTCGAGGAAGTTATCGTAAAATGCATTATTCTGTTCCGGATCAAGCACCTCCAGTAAAGCAGAAGAAGGATCTCCATGATAGTCCTTTCCAACTTTGTCGAGCTCATCCAGCACAAAAACCGGGTTGGATGATTTTGCTTTTTTCAGGCTTTGAATTACCCTGCCGGGCATAGCTCCTATGTATGTTTTGCGATGGCCACGTATCTCAGCTTCGTCGTGCAAACCACCAAGCGAAACTCTTGTGTATTTGCGGTTTAATGCACGCGCAATTGACTTACCCAACGAGGTTTTACCAACACCCGGAGGGCCAACGAGGCACAAAATTGGGGACTTCAGGTCGCCTTTAAGTTTCAGAACAGCAAGGTATTCCAGGATTCGGTCCTTCACTTTTTCGAGTCCAAAATGATCTTCGTCGAGAATTTTTTTGGCACGGTGAAGGTCGAAATTATCCTTCGTAAATTCGTTCCATGGCAGTTCCAGCAAGGTATACAAATAATTCAACTGAACCGAATATTCACCTGCCGCAGGATTCAACCGCTGAAGCTTATCCAGCTCTTTCTTAAATGCTGCTTCAACTTCCTTTCCCCATTTCTTTTTCTTCGCTTTTTTCTCCAGCTCCTGAAGTTCCTGATCCATAGGGTTTCCACCCAACTCATCCTGGATAGTCTTCAAATGCTGGTGCAACAAATATTCGCGCTGCTGCTGATCAATGTCCACTTTTACTTTCGACTGGATATCACGTTTAAGTTCCAGCATCTGAAGTTCGCGTGTAAGTAACTCCAAAAGTTTGGTGGCGCGTTTTTTAATATCAGTTGTTTCGAGCAGTTGCTGCTTCTCTTCAGTTTTGATATCGCTGTTGGACGAAACAAAATTTATCAGGAAAGAATTATTCTCGATGTTTTTTATAGCAAAGCCAGCTTCCTGAGGAATATTGGTGGAAAGCTGAATAATTCGTAAAGCCAGATCCTTTAAAGAACTTGTAATAGCTTTAAATTCCTTATCGCCCTCCTCAGCCTTTATGTCAGGGAAAAGAGAAACTTTGGCTTTTAAATATGGATTGGTTGTCGAAATATCATTGATAACGAATCGACGCTTACCCTGAATAATAACCGATGTTGAATTATCGGGCATCTCAAGAATTTTGATAACCTGAGCCAGTGTACCAACTTTATAAAGGTCCTTGGATTCAGGATCGTTAATATTGGGATTGCGCTGGGTTAAAGTCCCGATAAGCTTATTCTTTTTATAGGCGTCGCGTATCAGTTTAATTGATTTCTCGCGGCCTACGGTTATAGGAAGTACAATTCCGGGGAAAAGTACAGTATTTCGAAGTGGTAAAATAGGTAAACTATCAGGTATCTCTATGTTATCGTTTGCTTCATCATCTTCTTCAGATAAAATGGGAATAAATTCGGCATCTTCCTGAATGCTGTTGCTGAATATTATTTCCGAAATACCTGGTTTATCTTGCTTTCTGCTCATATATTGAATTACCCCTATTATATTCCTGCCATAATGGCAAAACTTAAAACAACACTAATGAAAAATAGTTATCCTCTCTGTATTTCAATCCACATGCCAAAATGCAAATGCTTAAAATTCAGCTAAAATCGACGATACTTTTCCTCCATTTCAAAAACCTTAACTAAAATGCTTTTTTCGGATACCGAAAGCTTCATTCCCCGGCGGTCGTAGACTAATTCGGCAGTTCTGAAAGCCTTCTCGGGTTTATAAACCATGTAACCCTGAGCCCCACCCCACGCAAACGAGGGAATGAAATTGCGCGGAAATCCGTCGCCAAAGATATTAGCGCTTACTCCCACAACAGTACCGGTATTGAACATGGTATTAATCCCCGATTTGGAATGATCGCCCATAATTAATCCGCAAAACTGGAGCCCTGTACTTATAAAACGTTCTTCGACATAACTCCACACTTTTACTTCTTCATAATTGTTCTTGAGATTGGAATTATTTGTATCGGCACCGAGGTTGCACCATTCTCCCAAAACGGAATTTCCTAAAAATCCGTCGTGGGCTTTATTTGAATAAGCAAAAAGTACAGAGTTATTCACCTCTCCCCCAACTTTGGAGTAGGGTCCTATAGTTGTTGGTCCGTATATCTTAGCTCCCATTTTTAAAGCTGAACCCTCGCATAAGGCGAAAGGCCCGCGAACAATGGAACCTTCCATAATTTCGGCATCCTTACCGATATAAACT
>JAJYAG010000262.1 GCA_021779665.1 Bacteroidota bacterium
TTGTAAAATATTCAAGAATGCCTTTAGGCAAAAAAGCATTTAATAGATTCGATTCTTCTCTTTGATGTTCCATAGGAGTGCAAAGAAAATACTTTATTTATTCTCCCCCAACTTTTCCGACTGATCCAAAATTTTACAGATAGGCAATGCAATCCTTTCCACCGGCCATTTCTCGCTAAACTAAAACCCCTGCAAATTCATTTCATTTCCATCCACCATATTAGCCATTTTACCCATTTTCTTCTGAATAACTTTAAAGTGGTGCTCGTCGTCAGGGGTGATAAAGGAAATAGCTTCACCGGAGGCTTCGGCACGGCCGGTACGACCTATCCGGTGGATATAGTCCTTGGGCGAACGGGGTAACTCGTAGTTGATCACAAAAGGCAGAAACTTGATATCAATACCGCGCGACATGAGGTCGGTGGCTACTAACACACGAATGCGTTCTTCTTTAAATAGTTCCAGCGCGATTTCCCTTGATCCCTGGCCCATTTTGCTGTGGATGGCACGTGCAACAATTCCGTTGGCATTGAGTTTATCGGCCACAGCATCAGCTCGGAACACCGACGAAGTAAATACCAGCACCTGTTGCATGTTATATTTCTTTATAAGATACCGGAGCAGGGGACCTTTCTTTTCTTCCACGATCCTGTAGGCGGTTTGCTCAATCAGGTCGAGGTTACTTTTCTCTTCTTCCACCTCAATCACTACCGGATTTCGAAGAATGTTGCGGTTTAAATTGGTTAAATCGTTGTTAATGGTGGCAGAATATAAAAGTGTTTGCCGTTTCGTTGGCAATAACTCCATAATGCGGGTCATTTCCTCTTTAAACCCGAGGTTGAGCATTTTATCGGCTTCGTCGATCACTAAAATCTGAACTCCCGATAATGAAACGGCCCTTGACGATACCAGTTCGAGGAGTCGTCCCGGTGTGGCAACCAGTATTTCAACCCCTTGCAGGCCGATCATCTGAGGATTGATGGATACGCCGCCATAAACTGCCATATTCTTTAATTTTTTTGGCAGAAATTCGCTTAAAACGGTAAATGCTTCGTTAATCTGAATGGCAAGCTCACGGGTGGGTGCTAATACCAGCGATTTAACATGCCTGTTTTTCGAGGTGGTTCCCTGAGAACTGAGCTGCTGAAGAATGGGCAACACGTAGCTCGCAGTCTTCCCCGAACCTGTTTGGGCAATTCCCAGGATATCCTTTCCCTGCAGAATATGAGGGATGGCTTCTTTTTGAATGGGATAGGGCTCGGTATAATTTTGAAGCGTAACCGCTTTGATTAAAGGTTGGGAAATTCCGAGTGACGCAAATGTCATAAGTATGTTTTAAAGATAAGTGCAAATATACCGCATTAAGGTTAGCTTCACCCATAAACCATTAAATGATGGATATTAAAAGAATAATTCATGGTTTTCGTTTTTTATCTTTTTAAGTCAGCCACGGTATTCATTCAATTGTTTTCGGTTTTTAATCTCTGAAAAATTTTAAATAATCCCGCATCAATGGAATGTCAAACGGATCTATCCCATGCCGGATAAGGATATCGCTATCAGCCTGAAGTTCGTTGCTGAACCAGTCGAAATTGCCTGCTTTTTGAATGCTTTGGGTATATTTCGCTATCGCATTTTGTTTATTTCCCGAACACCATTCTACATGGCCTAAATTAAGCAGGTCGTTTTCGTTGGGTTCGTTCTCGATAACTTTTTGGAAGTATTTTCGGGCGGTGTCGAATTTGCCAAGCATAAAAGAGCACCAGCCTATGGGCCGCTGTATTTTGTGATTATCAGGAGCCAGATATTCTACTTTGAAATAGATCTTCAGGGCGCTTTCAAAATCGTTCATCTCGAAATAGGTGTGGGCGAGGTTGGCCTGCACCTGTAAGTCTTCAGGCTCCATCTTTTCAGCTTCCAGATAGTATTGGAGGGCTTTGTCGTAGTTGCCCAGACGTTTGTAACAAAGTGCTATTTTTTTAATGTTCCAGGCTTTGCGTATATCTGTGAGGTCGGCTTTGAGATAGTATTCCAGGGCTTTTTGAAAATCACCAAGTTTCTGCCAGCTATAGGCAATCTTCTGCCATAGTTCAATGTTTTCGGGAATAGTGTCTATTTTTTGGAACACTTCGATGGCATCCTTATAGTATTTCTTTTCGAAATAGAATTCGCCCATATTTCTAAGTATTGTGCCGTCTTTTAACAGTAAAGTCAGGAAATCCTGATTATGGAAATCCATATCGGTGGAAAAGATGTCGTAAAAGTCTGATTTGTTGCGGTACAATTTGTAAAACCTGTACAAATCCTGGATATGTTGCGTAAAAATGATCCTTTGGTATTCCGGTTTCTGCAGTACCTTATCATCCATGGCAGCTTCTGCCATAGCGTTGGCTTCCATATTGAACATTTCAACCATCATTCCTCTTTCGCGTACTGGCACGTTATTAACATTCAAACAGAAAGAATATTTATCGGAATTACACAGTATAAACGATTGTTCCATGTTTTTCAGAAACTTACCGGTGTCGAAGGTGCCGGAGTCGTCTTTTAAAAGTTCCTGTATTTTCCAGTCTTCTTTATGGAAGGGAATGAACCAATTGCTCAGTTCGTCGAAAAAGGGGAATTGCTTGAGCATTGAAAAGGTCCCCATCATTACATCGGAACCATCCATCTGAAGCTTTGAAAGTTCTTCGAGCTTGTTAAGCAGGTTTGGCGACTCTTCAAAAATATTCTCCCAATCGGGATTTTTATCTTCTCCAAACATGTCCTGCACAACATTTTTCATATCAAGTTTATCGTACATCCTCGAATGGAACTTTGCCATTTCGGGCATAATTTCATCACGGAATTTATGAGCGATTTTTTCGGTATCTCTTGTCTTTATTAATTGAATAATAATTGTTTCGATATTTCTTTCGAACTGTGGGTTTTGGCGTAATTCTTCAATTTGCATTTTCAGATTCGGGTACAGGAACAAACGGTTGCTGTGCTGAAAAAGCACCATGAATATCGATACCAGGGCACGTTGCCATACCTGTTCCTCACCCCTTTTACAGGCGTCGATAAGCACCAAAATTTTAGTTTCGTCGAAGTTTCGCTGGAGACTTAATGTGATTGCCGAAATAACCAGGCTTTTCTCCCACCATTGGAGATAATTTTCGTGCAAAGCCCGTGTAACGCTCGTCTTTTCCGAGTCGTGAAACTTGTCCTTAAGCCACAGGTAGTTGAACATCTGCTTTATTTCTTCGGAGCGCTGAACTTCCGGTAAGGATGCTAAATTTTTGATGTTTTCAGCAAAAGTATCTGAAGTCCAGCTTTGAGGAGCTTTGTAAAAACGACCTGTTCCGGATAGTGTCAGTTCCAGTGTATCGTCGGCCAGCTCGAGTAGCGACCGTAAAAGATGATAGTAAACTGCCTTTTTTTCAGGGTCCTCCACTTCGCCAAAAGAGTACCGGAGGATATTTGTATAGGTTTGACGATTATCATCCAAACGGGTTTGCAAGTCACTGTTATGAGCCAGATCAGTTAATTCCTGTAGAGCAGTAAATGCCTCATGTATTTTCTTTTCAATGACAAGTTGACAGCAGAGAGCGTGTTTTTGCAGAAGAAGTTTATTTTCCATTACCATAAATTGAAGTAATCTTATATCTGCATTAATTATACCAATGATTGATTCCCTTCCTGTAATGCAAATTAGTTGGGTGAGATGTTTGAAGGAATAGCCTTAGCGAACGATCCGCGATTTCACAACATTTTTCAATCCTTCATACTTATCCAGATATGCCTTTACAGAACCTACCACAACTTTTGCCTCAATTAAAATGGGGAGATGGTTGTCGTCGTCAGTAAACCATACATTTATTTTTTGCCCTTCCTTAAAGTTTGTACTCTCTATGGCTGTGGCTTCAATCTTATAGCAACTGTATTTCTCCTTATCATGAAGGCCAGGAATGGTTTCCTTGCCTAAAAAGACTAACCGGATCGGGTAGAGCTTTCCGTCAATTAATGTGTTTACTGTTATTTTGTCGTTTTTACGGTAGCTGCTAAAAGAAATGGTGCGGCAGTAGTAAATTGCTGATAAAACATCGAAAGTACACGGAGGAATAATTACCGTGTCCTGAACGGGTGCCCGGTGTCCTATTTTGCCGTTATGAAACACTTTCCTGCCTGAAGGGTCGAACGAATATGTCTGCCGGACATCCCAGCCTCCTTCGGATGTATTCTGCTCAAACCACACCGGCATAAATTTGTCCGATGTAACCAAAGATTGAAAGCTGTCCCTGACTTTGAAAAACCAGTCGAATGTTTTTATGCTGGATGCTTTGGCTAAAAAATAAAATCCCGGAACAGAGCCGACTTTTTGGCTGCTAACCGAAAGTTGGATGTCTGCTGCATGGATCCAAATAAAGCCCCATGTGTACAAAGCTTTGTACTTCAGCGTTTCTCCGGCATGGAAGGCGTTAACATCACTGACGCACTGTGTCCGGATACTCTGGGAAATTAAGGTTGAAATCAATAATCCTATAATTCTTAATTTCCATATTTCTGTCATGGCAATTTTTTCTTTTCAAGAAGTGAATTCAAACTTACAAACAAAGTGAGAGATAGATTGGCTGGCTGGTCTTAAAAAACTTTAAATTGAACTATTAAATATTCAGTTTTTGCATATTTCCCTTTACAGTTTGCAGGGCTCTTTTGTAAAGCTCAGGATCGCCTTTGGTCATCTTTTGCAGAATATTCATGCATTCCCTGAGATAAACGGTTGCAAAATCAGGATCGTTATGGGTGATATCTATGGTGTTGTCAATAATATCGGCATATTTCACTGTTTGGGCATCTCCGGGAATATCCTGCAGGCGTTCGGATTCTTTAAACCTGCGGCGTTTCCGGTTGAGTAATGGGTAATCTTCTTTTGTATACACATCGGTTAACGCCGAAACCAGTTTCAAAACGGTAGCAGCATCCTCCTGATCCATTAAGGTAACCAGGAATTCACTCATTTGCAGCTTATTTACTTTTGTATCTTCCAACACATCGTGCAGGAGGGCTGTAGCCAGAATTAAACGGTTCCTGGTGTACTCACTGCAAATTTCCATTACACGGATTGGATGCCCGATATATCGTTCTCCGGTATATTTTCTTATTTGATCACCATGAGCGTGATCGGCAAACTCGCGGATTTTTTCAAGTATGTTATCCATAATCAATTTATTATTAAACCATGGAAGGTACCTCTTTTGTTCACCTATTTTCAGAATTTAATTACAAAAAACAAAAAAGACGGGCTACTATTTATATACCCGCCTTTTCTGTTAAGAAATCAATCTTTTGGTTTAATAACCAGGGTTCTGCATGACAGTTTTTTCTTCTGATGTTAAGGCTTTTCCATTAGCCGAATAAATGGCATCGAGGAAAGTCTGTGGTATTGGCCTCAGGTAATGTTTCCCTTCGTTGAAATTGGCTGCGGCATCGGGATTATACGATACATCCATGGAGCCATCACCATTGGTATCGATAGTTTTAGCTGTAACACGTTTCATTAAAGTTTTGGTGCGGGCGAGGTCTTCCCAACGTACAAATTCACCGGCTAACTCGCGGGTACGTTCGTTGAGCAGATAGCACATCATTCTGTCGAAAGTGCTGCTGTAACCGAACCTGGCAATGATTGCCTCGTCGACTGCAGGCAGAGAGGTTGGTGTTATTCCCGTTGTAAGATCTGTTGCAGCAGTGGTT
The DNA here is from genome assembly GCA_021779665.1 of Bacteroidota bacterium. Taxonomy (GTDB): domain Bacteria; phylum Bacteroidota; class Bacteroidia; order Bacteroidales; family JAAUTT01; genus JAAUTT01. The sequence continues at coordinate 5,734 of JAJYAG010000262.1, forward strand.
ACAGGGATATTAAGCGACTCGTAATAGGAGTTTACGAACGACATTGAATTAACCGCTGCACCATCAGCATAGGTTGCCTGTCCCAGTGGGTTGTTCAGATAAGCAGCACCGCCATCGGTATAGGCTGCGCGATCTTCTCCACCTTTGAAGGCGCCTCTTGCACGTACAATATTAATTACAGCAATAGCCTCGGTGTACTTGGCCTGACGGATAAGTGCCTCTGCTTTTATGAGGTACGTTTCGGAAACACGGGCAATAATTCCGTCACGACGGCCTTTTTCGTAGTTGTGAGTGGGCCTTGACCCATCAAAATATTTGCTTAAAGAAGGGAACCTGTTAATGATTGAGTAAACATGCGGCTTAACTGCACCACCATCTAAACGATACCTCACAAAAACATGAGGCGTTGGTTTTCCGGTAACCGGATTTAAATAATATTGTTCCGAATGTTTGCTGTTGACAAGGGGCGTACTTTTACTGAACCTGGTGTCAGTTTTCGAATTTATAACATAGATTAATCCCAGATCGCCTCGACTATAGGTGTAATTATTGCCTGTATTCGGGTCTTTACCGCTTAACTGACTTGCTGTTGCCGAGTTATTCAGTATACTTTTTGTTCGGAACGATTTCCAGAAACGCGAGTCATTTTCAAGATCGAAAACATCGTAAATGTATTCTGTAGTTCTTAAACGCTGATATTCACGACCGCCGGCTATGTCGCGTGTAAAGCCTGTAAGGTTGTTATATTGCGACGGGCAATAGAGGTGCGTAAGGTTGCCTTCCACATTGGTGTTGACATCGGAAAACTGAGCAGCAAAAATAACTTCGGGCAGACTTTCATTGGGGCCGTTGGGCTTGGTGAAAGCAAAAACATCGCGGTAATTAGGTGCAAGTGGATGGTTGGCAATAACTTCGTCGGCATATTTTATAATATTTGCAAGGTCGGCATCCTTGTATTTGGAGTTCCAGCTGTCGTTTATTTCGGAACAGCGATACAATAGAGCTTTCGCAAGAAAATGTGCTGCAACATCAGAT
>JAJYAG010000086.1 GCA_021779665.1 Bacteroidota bacterium
CCATGTAGGAATTAATAAGAGGTGGAATTATTTCACCAAGGTTCCTGACTGATTTTCTTAATATCTTATAATCTTCTTCATAATCCTTTCCCGAAAAGATGTGCCCGAGAACTTCCCGGTTCATATTTGTTTCCATGGGATATAAGGGTATTATCAAATCTTCAGTATCGGCAAAATATCGCTCCAGGAAGAAAAGAAGATGATTACGCGCATCCACATTATAGGAGTTGTACATGGTAACTTTGCCAAAGAAAAACTTTTTCTCAGGATTTTTTACAATTATGGCTCCCAGGCCATCCCAAAGATTATCCAGTGCAAAAATGCCCTTTCGGATCTTCCCGGTAGACTGATATAACGGCTGAACAAACGAACGTCCAAGTTCTATTACATGCGGCAGATAATCCTTGCAGAAGGAAGGTGAGAATTTGAAAAGTTCGGCTGTTGAAAGCTGCACCTCCCCATTTTTATCAACTGTATTCCCGTCGCAGATTTTAAAACGATATCCCCCCAGGATTTGATGCGCATCAGGATCCCAGACTATCAGCTGGCTGTAACAACCTTCACCGTAGTCGAAATGATCGATATCGGTTTCTTCACCAGTACCCCCTCCGGCATGACGGAAAGCTTCTTCACGCAGCCTGCCAATTTCGAGCATCAGGTTTGGCGAGTCGTTGCCATCGAAAATGTAAAGTTCATTACCCCCGTTATTTGTCTTCCGTACAAACTTATCCTGTGTAAGCTCTCTCCTCAACACATCCCTGTCAATAGGGGGAATTATGTTTTTCATAGTTTTTAAGTTAAAATCGCTAAAACTTCCTGGTTTTTATGGTCAATTCACATGAACAAAACACCAAATAAAACAATAGTTACCCAATTTTTTAAAAGGATATCAAAATTACTAAAACAATTTAATTTTTCCTTCAGAGGAATCAGTTATTTCCCTCCCAGCCGGTAAACTTCTTCACGAATGTAATCGGCCCATTGTTTTTTGCTTCGTGTACCATCAAAAAGTGTATATGGAACAGGTTTCCCAAAAATTAAATGTATCCGTTTGTTCCTTTGCTTGTACATCTCGTCGACAAGGTAAACCATTTCCATATTTGCTTTGATTCCTATTTTTTTTCTGAGATTGGCAAGATTATAGAAAAAGTTAGAATTACGTGCCTCAAAGTAAAAAGGGATAATGTCGCGCTTATATTCTATAGCTTTATTAATGAAATTACGCTGCCATTCCAAATCAATGATTTTTCCTTTTATTTTCCGCGAACAAAGTCCTGCCGGAAAATAAAGTATCTGAGCATCCGACCTGTAGGTATCGTCGATTCTTTTTGCATAGTCGGTAGTTTGACGTCCGTGCTTATTGACCGGCACAAAAATGCCATCCATATTCTTAAGGTTAAGCAGTAAATCGTTCACCACAAAACGGATATTATTACTGAATTTCCGGCCTACGGCACTCATTAGCACCAATCCGTCAAGGCCTCCAAGCGGATGGTTTCCGGCAAAAATAAACCGGCCGCTGTCGGGAATATTTTCAAGACCTTCAACAGTATATTCGGCACCTAATTCCTTAAGGCCCTGATTTACATAGTCAAGATTGTAAAAATCTTTCAGATTGAATATTAATTGATTAAGTTCATCCTGATGAATTACACGTTTTATATATCGGATTATAAACCCCGGCAATACCTTCAATAATTTTGGGTTCTTACTTCTGATAACCTCTTCCAGATCTACTTTCAACTGCTTTTCCTTATTATCTTCCATTGAATACCGGTTTTTGCGAAAATAGTAAAAATTAAGATTTGGTGCAGCTTAAATAAAAAGTTATTAACAAAGTGGGAAAAAATGGAGAAAAGTGGTGTAAAGTGGTGGAAAATTGCATAATTTTACATTCGCTTTAACTAGTTAAAAATGACATCGTTTATTGGGGATTATTCATGCAAGGTCGATCCGAAAGGTCGAATCATGCTTCCTCAGGCATTTAAAAAGAATATGCCGGAGGGTGCCCAGGATAAATTTGTCATAAAGAAAGATATTTATGAGAAATGCCTCGTTCTCTATACCATGGACGAATGGCAACGACGAATCCAGGAAATCCTTGATAATACAAGCCGGTTTAACCGCGAACACCGGATGCTCATCCGCGAATTTTCCAAAGATACAGCCGAAGTTGAACTTGATGCAAGTAACAGAATTTTGATTCCCGCACGTTTGTTAAACCTTGCCGGAATAGATAAGGATGTTGTTCTGGCCGGACAACTGGATCAGATTGAAATCTGGTCGAAAGAGCTCTACGATCAAACAGGAATTTCAAGTGACGATTTCGGAGAACTGGCCAATAAAATTCTGGGTGGAAACATAAATAAACCTCCAACGCCATGAGTTATCACGTACCCGTTTTACTGCATGAAAGCATCGAAGGCTTAAACATTAAACCCGACGGCATTTATGTCGATGTCACTTTTGGAGGAGGTGGTCATTCGCGCGAAATCCTTTCGAAACTTACAACCGGAAAACTTCTGGGATTCGATCAGGATGCCGATGCCGAGCAGAATATTCCCCAGAGTGAAAATTTCATTTTTTGCAACAGCAACTTCCGCTTTCTGAGGAACTTTCTTAAATATTACAAAATTCAGCAGATAGATGGTTTGCTGGCCGATTTGGGTGTTTCTTCCCATCACTTCGACGAAGTATCGCGCGGATTCACCTTTCAGCACAATGCGCCGCTGGATATGCGCATGAATCCGAATTCAACCGTAACTGCAGCCGATATTCTGATGCAGGCTCCCGAAAACGAACTAAAGTACATTTTCAGGGAATATGGAGAGGTCGAAAATGCCGGCAGACTGGTTTACCTGATAAGTGAAGCCCGGGCAAAAACTAAAATCGACACAAGCGATAAATTCATTGAAGCTATAAAACCTGCCATACCCCGCAATCAGGAAAATAAATACCTGGCTAAGGTATACCAGGCGCTACGTATCAGGGTAAACAACGAACTGGAAAGCCTCAAAGCAATGCTTATGCAGTGCATTGGTGCAATTAAGCCAGGCGGCCGGCTTGTTGTAATTACATACCATTCGCTGGAAGATCGCCTGGTGAAGAATTTTATAAAAAACGGACAATTTGAAGGCGAGGCTGAAAGTGATCTTTTCGGAAACCGTAAAGTTCCCTTCAAAACTATTCATAATAAGATAATAACACCTTCGGAAGCTGAGCTGAGCATAAACAGCAGGGCACGCAGTGCAAAACTCAGAATTGCCGAGAGAATATAAGGAATACGATTGTTAATTAAGAAGCTACACTTCACTATAGAGCATGAAAGAGGAGAATGTTGAGTTTGTCGACCAGAAAGAAGAAAGCAAGGAGCTGAAGGGAACTTCGTTTCGGGAATTTCTTGATGGAACTGTAATTACCCGCAAGAACGTGGTGAAACAGCTTCCGTTTCTGATCTTCCTCTGTATCATCGGCATAGTGTACATTGGCAACCGCTATCATGCAGAAAAAGTTGTTCGCGATATTACCCGGATGCAGGAAGAAGTTAAAAATCTGAGAGCAGAAGAGATAACTACAGCTTCGGAACTGATGAAAATAAGCCGTCAGTCGGAGGTTATAAAACTTATTAAGGAAAAGAATTTAGGACTGGAGGAATCGACAGAGCCTCCTGCCAAAATTAAATCGAAGTATTGAGATGTCAATTAAGAAAGACATATTGCTCCGTGTTGGGATTGTGTATGTGAGCCTGATATTGTTGTCCGCAGCAATTGTAATTCAATTGTTTTCGGTACAATTTGTTCAGGGCAGCAAATGGCGGAGCCTTGCCAAAGAATTAAGCCTTAACAATATTACCATTGATCCAAACAGAGGCGACATTCTGGCCTCGGATGGCCGTTTGCTTGCAAGTTCGGTGCCTTTCTACGAAATAAGACTTGATACCCGTGCCCGCGGACTGACTGATGAAATTTTCGATCAGAATGTTGATTCTTTAAGCATCTGCCTTTCGCAATTATTTGGCGACAAATCGAAAAGTGAATATAAGCGTGATCTTTTAAAGGCTCGTAAAGAAAAGCGTCAGTATTTCCTGCTGAAACGCAAGGTAGATTACATACAGCTTAAAAAAATGCGCACTTTCCCCATGTTTCGTTTGGGAAAGAATAAGGGAGGATTGATTGCTGTCCAATCCAATGTGCGGATTAAACCCCACGGATCAATCGCTACGAGAACTGTTGGTAATACAAGTAAAAGTGAAGTTGGTAATATTGTGGGTATTGAAGGTGCTTACGACAAAGAACTGAGAGGAGTTAAGGGTGTGCGGCTTATGCAACGGCTGTCGGGCGGAGTTTGGATGCCTGTAAACGATCGCAACGAAGTTGAACCAATTGATGGCTATGATGTAACCACAACCATCGATATTAACATCCAGGATGTTGCTGAAAGTGCCCTCCGCAAGCAGCTAACCAAACATAATGCTCACCATGGCTGCGCTATCCTGATGGAGGTAAAAACGGGTGAAATTAAAGCCATTACAAGTCTTGAAAAAGACGAGAGCGGGGAATACATGGAAAAATATAACTACGCTTTGGGCGAAAGTACCGAGCCGGGTTCCACGTTTAAACTGGCATCGATGATAGCACTGCTGGAAGATGGATATATAGACCTGAATGACACTGTTGATACCGGTGAAGGCTTTTTTATGTACAAGGGTAAAAAAATTAAGGACGCCGAAGATGAAGGGCTCGGGAAAATAACCATGCTGCAAGCTTTCGAGCATTCTTCAAATGTAGGCATCTCGAAGAAAGTAATTCAATATTATACCGGGCGCGAAAGTTTATTTATCGACCGCCTTTATCGCATGAAGCTGAATAAAAAACTGGGCATTGAAATTCGTGGTGAAGGCCGGCCGGAAATTAAATATCCAGGAGAAAAGTACTGGTCGGGATGGTCGTTACCCATGATGTCTATTGGCTATGAAGTCCGGTTGGCGCCAATCCATACTTTAACATTTTACAATGCCGTTGCCAACGATGGTAAAATGATAAAGCCAAGCTTTGTCAAAACAGTTTCGCAACATGGAAATGTAATCCGGGCAATTGAACCGGAAATTATAAATCCATCTATTTGCTCTGCCTCTACCATAAAAAAACTAAAAAGAATGCTTTCCGGTGTTGTCGACTCCGGAACTGCCAAGAACCTTCGCGACTCAGTATTGCATATTGCAGGAAAAACCGGAACAGCTCAAATTGCACGAGGCAAAGCCGGTTACGACCGGATGAGCTATCAGGCATCTTTTGTAGGCTACTTCCCTGCTGAAGATCCGAAATATTCGTGCATTGTGGTTGTGAACTCACCTTCGAACAGTGTTTATTATGGCAACGTGGTTGCAGGACCGGTGTTTAAGGAAATTGCCGATAAGGTTTATGCTACCAGCTTAAACTGGCACCCAATCATCGAGCCACAACGTCATCCTGTGGTTGACGTTCCTTATTCCAAAACAGGTTATTACAAGGAACTGGATATAGTTATGGACAAGCTTCGCATTCCGGTTGAGAATTCAGCTAAATCCGATTGGGTAACTACAAATAAAAAGGATGACAAAATTGAACTTCAACCCCGTTCGGTAATTGAGCAGCTGGTTCCCAATGTTGTGGATATGGGGCTGAAAGATGCACTTTACCTTCTCGAAAATGCCGGCCTGAAGGTAGTGGTGAAAGGAAGAGGGAAAGTTGTTAAACAAAGTATTGCTCCGGGTTCAAGGATAATAAACGGTGGGACAATTTACCTGGAGATGAGTTATGGATGAAGCCCCCTAAATCCCCCAAGAGGGGGACTTTAAAAGCAATTAAAGAATAAAAGATTTTAAATTGAAGACAGTACAGGACATATTAGAAGGTGTAAAAGTGAAAAAACTGGAGGGGAATCCTGATAGGGAGATCTCCGGTATTTGCTTTGACAGCCGCAAAGTAGCTGCAGGATGTGTATTTGTGGCTACAAGAGGTACTGTTTCCGATGGCCATACCTTTATTCAGGCGGCTATCGAAAAAGGCGCTGCTGCCATTGTTTGCGAAGAATTGCCTGCAGAATTAAACCCCAAGACTGTTTACATTCTGGTTGATAATAGTTCCCGGGCTTTGGGCGAAATATGCTCCAACTATTATGACAGGCCTTCGGAAAGACTTACTTTGGTGGGTGTGACCGGGACAAATGGCAAAACAACAACAGCTACCTTATTGTATCATATGTTTCGTAAATTAGGATACAAAGTGGGACTAATCTCCACCGTGGTTTATTATGTTGACAACAAAGAAGTACCTGCCACTCATACAACTCCGGATGCTCTTGCTTTAAATGCACTGATGAACTCGATGGCGGAAGCCGGCTGCCAGTATTGTTTTATGGAAGTAAGCTCACATGCAGTGGTTCAGCACCGTATCGCCGGACTTGCTTTCAAAGGTGGAATATTTACCAATATTACCCACGACCATCTCGACTTTCATAAGACTTTCGACGAATACATCAAAGCCAAAAAGAAATTTTTCGACAATCTTCCCAAAGGCAGTTTTGCACTTGTGAATGCTGACGATCGTAATGGCCGCATCATGCTTCAGAATACACATGCCAGCAAGCATACTTTTGCTTTGAAAACCATGGCCGATTTCCATTGCAAAATCATCGAAAGTCACTTCGACGGAACCATGATGCAGATTGATGGACGAGAAGTGTGGACGCACTTTATCGGGGAATTTAATGCTTACAACCTTACCGGTGTTTATGGTGCTGCGGTATTGCTGGGCCAGGACCGCGACAAAGTTCTTGAAATTCTGAGCAGTCTCACTTCAGTTTCAGGCCGGTTCGAATACCTGAGGTCGCCAGATGGTATTACCGCCATTGTGGATTACGCTCACACTCCCGACGCTCTGGAAAATGTTCTTAAAACCATCAACCAGATTCGTCAGGGCGAGCAGCATATCATTACAGTTGTGGGTGCTGGCGGCGACCGCGATAAAACTAAGCGGCCGGTTATGGCCAAAGTGGCCGTTGCGCTAAGCGACAGGCTGATTCTGACATCGGATAATCCCCGCAGCGAAGACCCTGCTGATATTCTGATTGATATGGCCCAGGGACTTGATGCCGGTCAGCGTAAGCAAGCCCTTACCATCATTGACCGTCGTGAGGCTATTAAAACAGCTATCGCTCTGGCAAAAAAGGGCGATATCATCCTGGTGGCCGGTAAAGGACACGAAAATTACCAGGAAATTAAAGGTGTAAAACATCACTTCGACGATAAAGAAGTGATACGTGAAATTTTTGAATCTTAAAAAACAAAAGATATGTTGTACTACTTGTTCTCCTATTTGGAAAAACTTGATGTGCCGGGTGCAAGGATGTTTCATTACATCTCTTTCAGAGCTTCGTTTGCAGTGATTTTATCGTTGCTTATAGCGCTCTTTATTGGAAAAAGACTGATCAGGTTTTTGCAGAAAAAACAAATTGGGGAAGAGATACGCAATTTGGGACTTGAGGGCCAGATGCAGAAGAAAGGAACTCCGACTATGGGTGGAATTATTATTTTGGTATCCATACTTGTTCCTGCCATCCTGCTTTGCGATATACTGAATATCTACATCATTCTGATGCTTGTCACCACCATCACTTTAGGTCTTGTTGGTTTCCTGGACGATTATATCAAAGTTTTCAAAAAAGACAAGAAAGGATTGCATGGAAAGTTTAAGGTTCTCGGACAGGTTTCGTTAGGGCTGATTATAGGTATTACACTTAGCTTCAGTAACCAGGTGGTGGTGCGAGATCGTATGCCGGCCACTGAGTTTAATACCATGCCACATATTTCGGAAAATCCCGATAATCTCCCTGCCTCAACACCTTATGTAATTCACGATGAGAAATCTTACAAGACAACCATACCGTTCCTGAAAAATCATGAATTCGATTATAGTTCTCTTATCGGATTTTTAGGTGATAAAGCTAAAAAATACGGGTGGATCGTATTTACGCTGGTGGTAATCTTTATTATAACTGCCATTTCGAACGGGGCAAACATAACCGACGGACTCGACGGGCTTGCCTCGGGAACCTCGGCCATCATTGGGGCAACGCTTGCCATACTGGCATATGTTTCGGGTAACATCATTTATGCAAACTACCTGAATATAATGTATTTGCCATATACCGGCGAACTGGTAATCTTTATCAGTGCCTTCATCGGGGCAACCGTAGGATTTCTATGGTACAACACGTATCCGGCACAGGTATTCATGGGCGATACCGGAAGCCTTGCCATTGGCGGGATTATCTCGGTATTTGCAGTCCTCATCCGTAAGGAGCTTTTGATTCCTATTCTCTGTGGAATTTTCATAATTGAAAATCTTTCGGTTATGATGCAGGTAGGATATTTCAAATATACCCGCAAGAAATACGGCGAAGGCAGAAGAATCTTCAAAATGGCTCCTCTGCATCATCATTATCAGATGAAGGGGTACCCCGAAGCTAAAATTGTGACCAGGTTCTGGATTGTGGGAATTATTCTGGCCATATTAACCATAGTAACACTCAAAATCCGATAAACATCAGGAAAATGATACAGAAAAAACGCATAGTGGTTTTGGGAGCAGCTGAAAGTGGAATTGGCGCTGCCATCCTTGCACAAAAGAAGGGTTTTGATGTTTTTGTTTCCGATTTCGGAATTGTGAAGCCCAAATACAAAGAAACACTGGATAGCTATGGACTTGATTTTGAAGAAGGACAGCATACCGAGGATTTGATTCTGAATGCCGATGAGGTAATTAAAAGTCCGGGTATTGCTGAAAAAACCCCTATCGTTAAAAAGATCCGGGAACTCGGCATTCCTATAATTTCCGAAATAGAATTTGCCGGAAGGTATACTGATGCCAAAAAGATTTGCATCACCGGCAGTAACGGAAAAACAACCACCACTACCCTGCTCTATCACATGCTTCGTAAAGCCGGCTTAAATGTAGGTCTTGCCGGAAATGTCGGTAAAAGCTTTGCCTGGTCGGTTGCAGAAGACGATTTTGATTATTACGTAATTGAACTCAGCAGCTTCCAGTTGGATGGTATGTACGATTTCCGCGCTGATATTGCTATTCTGCTCAATATTACTCCCGACCATCTGGACCGGTACGAATATAATTTCCAGAACTATGTTAACTCGAAGTTCAGAATTACCCAGAACCTCACGAAAGAGCAGTTCTTTATCTTCTGCTCCGACGATGATGTAACCATACGCGAATTGGAAAAAATTGTGATCACATCCCAAAAACTTCCATTCTCGGTGCGACATGTTAACCGGCCTGGCGCTTACCTGGATAATAACAATGTGGTTATCAACTACCAGGAAGATGATTTTACAATTTCGGTTGAAGAACTTGCTCTGAAAGGCCGTCACAATACATATAATTCGATGGCTGCCGGTATTGCAGCAAAAGTGCTTGAGATCAGGAAAGAAGTAGTTCGCGAAAGCCTCATGGATTTCCAGGGTGTAGAACATCGCTTGGAACCGGTGCTCAAAATCCACGGCGTGGAGTATATTAACGACTCCAAGGCTACCAATGTGAATTCTACCTGGTATGCACTCGAATGTCAGACTACCAAAGTAGTCTGGATTGCGGGCGGACTCGACAAGGGCAATGACTATACCGAACTTTACGATTTGGTGAAAGAAAAAGTAAAAGCATTGATCTGTCTTGGAAAGGATAGCTCCAAACTTATCAAAGCTTTTGAAGGGATTATACCTGTTATTGTTGATACTCATTCAATCACCGAGGCCGTGAAGGCAGCCTACAAACAGGCACGGAACGGTGAGGTTGTATTACTTTCACCTGCCTGTGCCAGCTTCGACCTTTTCGATAACTACGAAGACCGAGGCCGGAAATTTAAGGATGCGGTGAGGGAGCTTTAGGCCATAAATAAGAATTAGTCTGCAGTTCACAAGTCTTACGACTTACGACTAAAGACTTACGACTAAAATATATGAACGAAAACGTTAAAAAGTATTTTCATGGCGACGGAGTTATCTGGGGTGTTATTATAACACTCTCGCTTATCTCCCTGCTTGCTGTTTATAGCGCCACCGGAACGCTGGCCTATAAGTATCAGCATGGAAATACAAGTTATTATGTACTGAAGCATTTAACCTATATGTTCATCGGTTTGATGATCATATTTGTTACACACCATATCCCTTACCAATTTTACTCAAAACTATCGCAGCTGCTGCTTATTATTTGTATCCCGCTGTTGTTGGTAACGCTTGTCTTCGGACGAAATCTGAATGAAGCCTCCCGTTGGTTAACACTTCCGGGAATTGGATTAACTATCCAAACCTCCGATTTTGCCAAACTGGCGCTTATCATGTATCTGGCACGATTGCTTTCACTAAAACAGGAGGAAATAAAAGATTTCAAGAAGGCATTTGTACCGCTTCTGCTGCCAGTGGCGATGGTGTGCGGACTAATTTTACCTGCTAACTTCAGTACCGCTGCAATTCTCTTTTTCACCTGCCTTGTGATTATGTTTATCGGGCGTGTTCGCTTGAAACAGATAATGGCACTGGTAGGAATCGGCGTGGTGATTGGAGGTTTGTATATTGGTATTGCACTTTTAACAGGACACGAAGGCCGTATTAAGGTTTGGCAGCACCGTATCGAGAACTTTATCTCGGGCGAAAGCGAAGAGAACTTTCAGGCTGAACAGGCCAAAATAGCTATAGCTACTGGTGGAATAAAGGGGAAAGGCCCGGGTAACAGCACCCAGCGAAATTTCCTGCCTCATCCGTATTCCGATTTTATATACGCAATTATTATCGAAGAATATGGATTGATCGGCGGATTGATCACAATGATCCTGTATCTGTGGCTTTTGTTTCGGGCGGGTATTATTGTCAGGAAAAGCGACCGAACGTTCCCGGCATTCCTCGCGATAGGGCTGACGGTGATCCTGGTATTCCAGGCAATGATTAATATGGCGGTTGCAGTGAACCTGTTTCCTGTAACCGGACAAACGCTTCCGTTGGTGAGCATGGGCGGATCGTCGCAGCTGTTTACAAGTTTATCGCTGGGTATCATCCTGAGCGTAAGTCGTTCCATCAAAAAACAGAAAGAACCAAAGGAAGCGAAAGTGAAGAAAGAAAGTAAAGAAACTGAAAATATTGACGACAGTGGAGAACAAGAAGCTGCATAAAAAAGTGATCATCAGCGGTGGTGGAACCGGCGGGCATATTTTCCCGGCAATTTCCATTGCTAACGCCTTAAAAGCGTTGTGCCCTGATATGGAGATCCTGTTTGTAGGCGCTCTCGGCCGTATGGAAATGGAAAAGGTGCCGGCTGCCGGATATAAAATTATCGGTCTGCCTATAAGCGGTTTTCAGCGCAAGCTCACCCCCGCAAATATTAAGGTGATTTTTAAGCTGATGTACAGCCTTGTGAAGGCCCGCAGAATAATTGCCGACTTCAATCCTGATGTTGCAGTAGGTGTTGGCGGATATGCCAGCGGTCCCTTGCTGAAGATAGCATCGCAGAAAGGGATACCAACGGTTATCCAGGAACAGAATTCCTATGCCGGGGTTACCAATAAACTTCTGGCTAAAAAAGCTGCTAAAATTTGTGTGGCCTATGAAGGAATGGAGAAGTTCTTCCCGAAGGAAAAGATCATCATGACGGGCAATCCGGTTCGTCAGGACCTGGTAAACCTCGAAAGCAAACGTGATGAAGCCATCAGCTTTTTTGGGCTGGATAAGACGAAGAAGACAATCCTGATTCTTGGTGGCAGCCTTGGTGCAAGAACTGTAAACGACAGCCTGGCTGCAAATCTCGATATTCTTAAAAATGAAGAAATACAGGTGATTTGGCAAACCGGTCCGCGATATTTCGACGAAATGAAGCAAAAAGCTGATGCATCGGGCGCTTTCAATGTAAAAGCCATGGCTTTTATTTCACGAATGGATCTGGCTTTTGCGGCTGCCGACCTGGTTGTGTCGAGAGCAGGAGCAGGAACTATTTCGGAGCTGTGCCTGGTGGGTAAAGCCAGTATACTGGTGCCGTCGCCTAATGTGGCCGAGGATCATCAGACCCAGAACGCGCTTGCACTCACCAAAAAAGATGCGGCCATCCTGGTGAAGGATGCTGATGCTAAAGAGAGCCTGGTGAGGACGATGCTCGCTACAGTCAATCAGCCTGAAGAACTGAACAGATTATCGCAAAATATTTTAAAACTGGCCGAAAAAGATTCGGCAAAAAGAATAGCTGAAGAAATTTTGAAACTTATAAATGGTTAACCTGAATAACATACAAAATATATATCTCTTAGGTATCGGCGGCATTGGCATGAGCGCCCTGGCAAGGTATTTCAATACCCAGGGTAAAAAAGTTGCCGGCTACGACCGTACCTCCACCAACCTTACCCAACAGCTCGAGAAGGAAGGAATGCAGATTCATTATGCCGATGATCTGAATGCTATTCCCTCACCCTTCAAAGACAAGGAAAATACCCTGGTGATCTACACTCCTGCTGTTCCGGCGGATCATAAGGAATTCATTTTCTTCAGGGAAAACGGGTTTACAATTAAAAAGCGTGCAGAAATACTTGGCCTTATTTCGCTTTCGCAGGATGTTATTGCCATTTCGGGAACGCATGGAAAGACCACCACATCGACCATGACGGCCCATTTGCTGAAACAGTCGCATCTGGATTGCAGTGCATTTTTGGGCGGTATTTCGCAGAACTATAACTCAAATCTTCTGCTTTCGGCTAACAGCAACTGGGTGGTTGTGGAAGCCGATGAGTACGACCGCTCCTTTCTGCAGCTTTATCCAAAACAAGCTGTTGTAACAGCCATGGATGCCGATCATCTGGATATCTATGGAACGCATGAAGAGGTGAAAAAAGCTTTCCGGCAGTTTGTCTCGCAAATTAAAGATGGCGGATCGCTTGTAATGAAAAAAGGTCTTGATGCCGGAAAACCCGGTAACGTAAAAATATACACGTACAGCCTTTCGGAAAAGGCCGATTTCTGTGCTGAAAATATCCAGGTTAAAGATGGTTTGTATCGTTTCGACCTGAACACTCCTTTCGGGAAAATTACAGGTCTGGATCTTGGTTTTCCGGGATTGCTGAATGTCGAGAACTCGGTTGCAGCCATGTCGATGGCATTACTGGCCGGGGTAAAACAGGAGGAAATTTACATAGCGCTAAGCACTTTCAAAGGCGTTCAGCGGAGGTTTGATTTTCATATCCGACACAAAAGCTTCATGATGATCGACGATTATGGGCATCATCCTGAAGAATTGAGATACACCATTCAATCGGTCAAAGATCTTTACCCGGGCAAAAAAGTTACGGGAATCTTCCAGCCGCACCTTTACAGCCGTACGCAGGATTTTGCTGCTGAATTTGCTCAGAGCCTCGATCTGCTCGACCAGACAATATTGCTCGACATCTATCCGGCCAGGGAACTTCCGATTCCCGGAGTTACCTCGCAAATTATCCTGGATAAGATGAAAAGCAGCAATAAAATCCTGTGCAAAAAACAGGAACTGCTTTCGGTAATGGAAAATATCGAAAAACCAGATATTGTACTTACCATGGGAGCAGGCGATATCGATACTTATCTGAAAGCTTTAAAAGAATTATTTATTAAAAAATACAATCTGGCTTAATGCGGAAAGTTCGCAACATATTAATCTTTGTCTCCATTGTGGCCTATCTTACGGTTACCCTGAGCTTTGTTGCAAACAAACAAAGTGAACTGGTTTGTAAAGCCGTAGAGGTGCGCATCATCGACAGCGCCAAAAATGGCTTTATTCAGCCTGCCGATATTCACAAATTACTTCAAAACAAAAATATTAAGCTGATCGGGAAGAACTTTGAAAACATAAATCTTAAAGCGCTCGAAGCCGAATTAAGCACATTTACTCCGGTTGAAAATGCTGAAATTTTCAAGACTGCAGGAGGTAAGGTGGTAATTGAAATTCAGCAGCGAAATCCTATTGTCAGATTCTTCGATTATTTGGGTCGGAGCTATTACATTGACGACAAAGGTTACCTGATGCGCATCTCGGGCAAATATACCTCACATGTGCCGGTAGCAAACGGATTAATCAGCGCCCCTCCTGAAGTTAAAAAAACTCTGAATGTAATGTCGCTCCAAAAACCAGATAAAAGATCTATTCTGGCCGAACTTTACCAGCTAGCACAGTACATCGAGGATCATGAATTCTGGAAAGCCCAGGTTCAGCAGATTTATGTAAACAATAACTACGATTTTGAGCTCATCCCGAGAGTTGGTTCGCATGTAATTGTGTTTGGCGACATAAGCAACTGCGAAGAAAAATTCCAAAACCTCGAATCTCTCTACATCAACGGCCTGAACGCTGTTGGATGGAATAAATATGAAACTATTAATCTGAAATACAAAGGACAGGTTATTTGCACTAAAAGATAATACCATGATACAGAAAAAAGACATTGTAGCCGCCATCGACATCGGTACAACAAAAATTGTTGCTCTGGTAGGGAAACGTCACCCTAACAACCAACTTGAAATTTTAGGTTTAAGCAAAACAATTTCTACCGGCGTAAAGCGCGGTGTGGTTCAAAATATAGAAGAAACCGTAAATGCCATTTCGCAGGTTGTAAATGAAGTGCAACAGCGCACGGGAATTAAATTTCAGGAAGTTTTTGTTGGTATTGCCGGCCAGCATATCAAAAGCCTGAAAACCCGCGGATACATCAACCGCGACTCGTACGACGATGAAATTACGCACGAGGACGTAAAGCGACTTCTCCGCGATGCTCACAAAATTCCCATTGATGTTGGCGAAGAAATTATACATGTTTTGCCTCAAAGCTTTATTGTGGATAACGAAACCGGCATCAAAAATCCGGTGGGCATGTCGGGTATCCGTCTCGAAGCCAACTTCCACATAGTAATTGGCAACATCTCGTCGGCTAAAAATATTGAAAAGTGCATTAACCGTGTCGATCTGCAACTTCAGGATCTGGTGCTCGAGCCACTGGCATCGTCGGCAGCAGTTTTAACTGAGGATGAAAAAGAAGCTGGGGTTGCACTGGTGGATATTGGTGGCGGAACAACTGATATTGCTGTTTATCACGATGGCATTATCCGTCACACCGCAGTAATTCCTTTCGGTGGCTATGTCATTACCAAGGATATCAAGGAAGGGTGCTCCATTCTTGAAAAACAGGCTGAATTATTAAAGATGAAACATGGCTCTGCTCTGGGCGATTTCGCCTCCGAAAACAGAGTTATTGCCATACCTGGTATCTCTGGCAGGGAATCGAAGGAAATCTCCGAAAAAAGCCTGGCTTACATTATCCAGTCGCGTATGGAAGAGATTCTCGATGCGGTAACATTCGAAATCGAGAACTCTGAATATGCTGATCGCCTTGCTGCAGGTATTGTAATCACCGGCGGCGGCGCTATGCTGAAACATCTGCCACAGCTGGTGCGCTTCAAGACCGGTATGGACGTACGTATTGGTTATCCGAACGAACATCTGGTTGGAACCATCAGCGACGATATCAATCAGCCGATGTACGCAACTTCGGTTGGCCTGCTCATGAAAGGTTTCGAATACCTCGACTCCAAATGGGAAGAACAACCTGAACGGGTGATTGTGGAAAAGCCAGTCATAGAAGAGCCGGTTGCTGTCAATCCGGAGCCTGCTCCAACAGTTACAAAAACTAAGACTGTTGAATTTGAAGTTGAAAAAGAAAGAGTTAAACCTAAAAACAAGCTCATCGATTCGTTAAAGAAGACACTCACTGAGATGTTTGAGGATAACAGTGCAAAAATGTAAACCCTAAAAACCCTGATAAACTATGCAAGAAGAGCTTATCCCCTTCGATCTTCCGCTTGAGCGCTCCTCCATAATCAAAGTAATTGGTGTGGGAGGCGGTGGAAGCAACGCAGTAAATTACATGTACCAGCAGGGCATTAAAGATGTAAACTTTGTTATTTGCAATACCGATGCTCAGGCCCTTGAAAAAAGTCCTGTAACCATAAAGCTTCAACTGGGCGCCAAAATGACCCAGGGTTTAGGAGCAGGCAACAAACCGGAAATTGGCCGCCAGGCAGCTCTGGAATCAGCTGATCAACTTGTTGAATTGCTGTCGAAAAGTACCAAAATGGTATTTATCACGGCAGGTATGGGCGGCGGTACGGGAACGGGAGCGGCTCCGGTAATAGCCAGAGCAGCAAAAGAACTCGGCTTGCTTACCGTGGCCATCGTCACTATTCCTTTTCAGTTCGAAGGGGCTCAGCGTCTAAAACAGGCTGTTGATGGTATCAAAGAACTGCAGGAGCATGTTGACTCGCTGCTTATCATCAGCAACGAAAAGTTGCGCGAAATATACGGCAATTTAAAACTGGGGCAGGCGTTTGCCAAGGCTGATAACATTTTGGCCACCGCAGCCAAAGGAATCGCTGAAATGATAACCGTATCGGGCTATATAAACGTCGACTTTGCCGATGTTCAAACAGTAATGACCAACAGCGGCGTGGCCCTGATGGGATCGGGTATTGCCGAAGGCGAGAACCGTGCATTGCTGGCAACGCAGATGGCACTTTCATCTCCGCTTCTTAATAACAACGATATCACCGGCGCCAAGAGTGTTCTGCTCAACATAACTTATGGCACCGACGAAATCAGTATGGACGAGGTGGGTCAGATCACCGATTATATTTCCTCATCCCTGTCGAGAGATGCTTTGGTAATCTGGGGCGCAGGAATGGATGAGAACCTGGGTAACCAGGTAAATGTAACAATTATTGCCACTGGCTTTAATGCTAACAGTATTCCCGAACTGAACAACTTCCGCAAGGAAGCCGAAAAAGTTCATCTCTATGATACGCAGATTCATCGTTCGGAGCTCGATTTCCAGGTAGTTGATAAAAACAACAGCAGTGTTGAACTGGATCCGAACCCTTATCAGCGTAAGCTTGAATTTGGCGGTTTAGAAGCCGACAACGGCGGCTTTGTTGTTTACAATACATCGAGAAACACGGAAGTTCAAACTGCAAAAAAAGCAACTGAAAGGATCAAAACCCTGCAAAAAACAACCGAAAAGTTCAAAGAAGCAGGACTGGCCCAAACAGATGAACGCGCCAATATCGATAAACTGGAGCTTATCCCGGCATATCAGCGCCGTAACGTAAACATCGATATGTCAGCACCGTCGAAAGATGCCAATATATCGAGATTAACACTCGGCAGCGACGATGATAACCAGGTCCGTTTACGTCCGAATAATTCATATTTACATGATAATGTGGATTAGGCGATAGGCTGTAGGCTGTAGGGGTTTAGGCTGTAGGAAATGAATACAACCTACCACCTGAACTGCTTACTGAATTCCTAATACCTAAACCCCTAATATCTAAACCCCTAAATTCCTAAAAAATGAGCTTATTTGATCAGGTTAATGAAGACATAAAAAAAGCAATGCTCGCCAGGGAAAAAGACAAACTGGAAGCTTTGCGAGCTATTAAAGCAGCTTTTTTGCTGGCTAAAACAGAAAAAGCAGGAATGGATGAACTCCCGTCGGATGTTGAATTAAAAATTATTCAAAAGCTTATCAAGCAAAGAAGAGAATCGGCCGATATTTACAAACAGCAGAACCGTATCGACCTTTACGATAAAGAAGTGCTGGAAGCCAATGTAATTGAGACTTATCTTCCGGCTGCCATGAGTGACGAAGAGCTGAATGCCATTATCAAAAGCATCATCGAAAAAGTGGGTGCAAAAACGGCGGCCGACTTTGGCAAAGTGATGGGTGTAGCCGTCAAAGAACTCTCGGGTAAAGCCGATGGAAAAGTTATTTCGGCAAAAGTTAAGGAAATGTTGCAATAGTTGCGTTACAATTCACTGGTTTCCAGATAAAGTTAGGGTCTGCAGTTAATTTCGGCTGTTGTCTTACGACTTACGACTTGTGTCTTAGGACTAAAAATATTCATTAGTTATAAATAGGTGTAGTAAGTTGATTTGTTGTCTAGTTCGAAGAGGGCCAAGTGCCCTCTTTTGTTTTTACAATTGATGCTCAGTCCAAAACCAACGCTTATTTGTTCTATTACAAAACCAAAGATTATGAAAGAAGTACATGTATGCCTCAAAAACTGCGATGGCAGTTTATTTATAACTCCCGAAAGAAATCTTTCAAATTTTAGTCTGGACGTAACCCCGAGAGTAGAAGAATCAAGAGAAGAACAAATATTGAAAGAATTTCACAATGCAGACTTTCTTAGAATAAATGATGAATTGCTTATGGCAGAGACAGAGCATTTCAATTTCAGGCGCTATGCCGAGGATTTGCAGGAGGAAATTGTTTGGATCGACGAAAAGGTATAAAATAGAAAAAGGCCGTCTCAAACTGAAACGGCCTTTTTCATATATTTTAAAGCAATGCTATTAGTAGAATTTGCCCCTCTTATCTTCAATATTGGCAAGTTTCTTCAAAGCTTCAAGCGCTTCGTAACCATTTCCACGGGATTGTAAGGTATACGTTAACTTCTGAACCGACTGTGAATAATCCTTACCTTCAGCAGGAACTTTAGAAGTAACTAAAGCTACATAAACACCATTGTTACCTTTCACAGGTTTTGATAATTCATTCGTTTTGATGGTTGTTGCTGTAGCAATCAATTTTGGCTCAATACCTGCAGAACCAATAGAGAAAGAAGAGAAACTAATACCAGAGGCTGTTTCAACAGTAGTATTCAATTTACCTGCCAGTGCCTGGATATCTTTTGTTCCTTCAGCTTGTTTCATAATTTGTTCAGCTAACACTTCGCCCTTTTTCTCTTTGCGAACAGCAAGGTCAACTTCAGGTTGCACCTGCTGCAGCGTGGCATATTTGTCTTCACGTACCTGCGATACCACAGCCACAACAAAAGCATTGCGTAGTGAGATCACTTCTGAAACTTCTCCTTCACTAGACTTATAAGCCCAACGGATTAACTCACGGGGTTCGTCAAGACCGGCAATGGTTCTATCGTTCAAAGTCACACTGCTTGCAAGTTTCTTCACCATCTTACCATTAGAAGCGTTGATGGTCTTATTAAACTGATCGCGGGTTCTGTTTTCTCCGGCAAACTTGCTGGCCATTGCATAAATGTCGTTGTTGGTGGCCTGACTTGCATCAACTTTACGGGCCATAACAGCAACCTGAACTTTCTTGGTTTCAGGGCCTCTGTCGGTTACCTGCAAAACGTGGTATCCAAACTGGGTTTGTACTACGCGGGTTTCACCTTTGCTCATGGAGAAAGCTGCATCGTTAAATTCAGGAACCATTCTTCCTTCTTCAAACCAGCCAAGATCGCCTCCTGTAGGAACACTTCCTTTGTCGGCAGAGTATTTGGCAACCAGCTCAGCAAAGTTGGCACCCTTTTTCACAGCATTCATAATGGAATCGGCAAGATTTTTGGCCTTATCAACTCCGGCCTGAGATTGCTCAGTTGGCTGAATAAGGATATGACGTGCTTTCACAGTATCGGGCATGCTGGCAATCTTTACCAAACGTGCAATTTTATAGGTTTCATCTTCGAAGTAAGGACCAAACGTGGCTCCTTCCTGAGCAGAAAACATAAATTTGTTGAGTGTATCGGAAAGCTGACCTGCTTTGTAAAAACGTCCATCGAATGGAATGTCGGAATTAGCAGATACATATTGCTTGGGATCATCGGTAGACTGAAATTCGGGAAGCGCCTTGTCAATATATTCCTTAGCAGCGTTGTAATCGGCTTTTGAAGGAACAATGTCGAAAGTAACATACTCGATGTCGCGCGAAGGAGTTTGTTCGAAAAGGTATTTGTGATCGTTATAGTATTTCTTAAGATCGCTGGATGATACTTTGATAGCTGAATCGCCAATCTCTGCATATCTCTTCACAAGAAAACTTACATCCACTTTCTCGTTCGATTCGGTAAAATCGTTTTTAGCAAGAAATTTGGGAACATATAACCCTTTACGAATAATATTGGTGTATTTGGTGAAAGCCTGGTTCATTGTAATTTCCTTTTCAATAGAGAGTACAATTGCTTTCCAGGTAGGATTCTGCTGATAGCTGTTCCAAAGACGGTTTACAGCAACAGTATTGATCTGGCCGGTATTGGGATCACCAAAATTCTGACGGATAATGGGCGATGGATTATTACCAGTGATCTGATCGGCAAGTTCATCCTCTCCAACAGCTAAACCAAGTTCTTTATATTCAGGATCAACAACTTCTTCAAATATAATTTCCAACCAGGCTTGCTCTCTCAGCGATTCTATTGCATTTTCGGGTAAAGTTGTTTGTCCGGTTTTTGCTTTTGTTACTTCCTGAAGTTCTACAAGTTTTTGTTCAAAATCCTGGAACGATATTGAATTACCGCCAATTTCGGCTATTTCCATCTGCGATCGGCGAAACAACGACTGTCCTGAAGTTAAAAAGTCTCCAATTATAAATGCAAATAATGCAAAACCAATAAAAATGGCGATAAAAATCCCCGCTTTGCTTCTTATTTTCTCGAGTACAGGCATAAGCTATTCAGTATTTTACGTTTTAAAAATTGAGGTACGAATATAAGCATTTAAAGTATTTCTTATTCGTTGATAAAAAAAAAATTAAAAAATCTTGATTTTACAGGGATAGTAGTCGTTTTCTAATTTTTTTTATTCTTAAGACGGATGGTGCGGCGTGCAAAAAACATAAGAAAACCTATAAGAGCAACTAGTCCCATGATCATCCCATTTTTAGTATCCTGCCGCAGGAAGCTGCTAACGGAGGCGTAAGCTGTAACCAGTCCAACCAAAAGCCAGATGGTTTCCAGGAGCCGTCCAAAAATATTACTCATCTTTGACTTTTAACGGTCCCTGAACCTGAGAGAGCTCATAACTCGAAAAATCTTCCACTGCCTGAAACTTGTTACCGGTAAGACTGGCGTTGGGAGTTGTTACCCGGCAAAATTTCTCGGAATAGATGATCTTCTTATTCTGATCCCAGAATAACTGTTCCGTATTGAGCTGCTTGCCATCTGTACTCACTACCACAACATCATTCCTGGCTTCCCAGAGTTTCTTGCTCTCGTAGTAAATGGCATATTTTGATTTAACGCTGGCTCTTACATTTTTTAAGCTGTCGAAAAACTGCACATAAATTCCTTTGGGAAATTCCATGTAGGGTTCCTTGGTTATTTTTTCCGAAAAACGAAGCAACAGGTCCGACTCTACTTTGGCATTCAGCTTGGAAGAATCGTAATATAAAGTCTCAAATTTTTCGAAGGTGGCATCGGGAACCTTAGCCGGATCTTCAAACGACTGCACAACTTCCAGATCGTTTTCGCACGAAATGAACCCAGCCGCAAAAAAACTTACAATGGCACAAAAGCTTAATATTCCGGATACTCTTTTCATTGATTTCTTAATCGTATTTGGTTTTGATAAACCAAAAATCGTGCAATGTAATTCCGAGATTGATGATATGATAGTTTTCCTGGATGAGGCTGTGACTTGTAGTACCACGCTTTCCGTATTCATATGATATCTGTAGGGCTGACTTGTTTCCTTTGAAAGGAAGTTTTAACCCAAAAGTAACTCCATAGTCCTGAAGTTGCTGGCCATTAACCTTAATATAGGTATCGGAAGTATAAAATCCAGCACGCAAACCAATTCTTTTCCAGTAATTTCTGATGGCTCTTTCGTCGGGGGTATATTGTAAACCAAAATTCAGGCTTTTGCTATCCACCAGCTCATCAAAAGGGTTGAAAGATTCAAAATCGCTCCATTTCTGCGTTGAATAATCGGCTGATAAAAGCAGTTTATTTTTGAAATTAACTGTTAACCCTGCTCCATATCTCATTGGAAGATGTCTTTTTATCCGTCCATCCATGTAATCAACTGTATCGGGCATCACAGTTGTTTCAGGAGTACCCTGGGAAGAAACAGTATCATGGGCAAACGCATTCATCACCAAAAGGTAATTATCAACCATTAGCCTGCTTTTGGTTTCCATTGTCCCGCCAAGGGTTAAATTCAAATCGTCCGAAACTTTTAAGTCGTACTGTACACCAAAAGTCAGACTTGTACTACGAATAGATTGCTGTTGTTCCCGATTTGTGGAGGCAATGTCGGTTTTCAGATTTAACTCACTGAAACGATGGGTTTGTTCCAGCGATCCAAACAGAACATTAAAATTGAGGCCTACCGAAAGATTTTTAAGCTTAAACGCATTACCCACGTAGAATTTATTAACTCCTCCGGTACCGGTATAGAAAATATCAAAGCTCTCCGATCGTGATGGACCATAATTGACAATGGAGAAATCGGTAATATTATAACCCATCCGGGAGTAGGGAACGAGTCCCAGACTGCTTTTCCACCATTTTGTAACAGGAAAACCCATAACAATATGATTGAGAGAAGAACGCCAGTCGGCAGAACTGCTCAAACTGGATTTATATTGGGTGTAATTTGAGTAAAGTCCAAAATCGAAGATAAACGACATGGTATCTTGTGCGGTATAAGAAGCCGGGTTTAGGTAATTGATAGAATTGGGAAGCCGCAAAGCTATACCTGTTCCACCCATTGCTCTGTTAAAGGCTAAACCTTCGTGTGCTAAATCGCCTAATCCGTAACGGGAATAAGGAGAGTATGTGTTCGTTTGACTATAAGCGGCAATGCTTAGAAACGAAAGGAATATGATTAAAATTTTACGCATTAAAATTTAAGATTCTGTTTAAGCCAATGAGTACTAAATTTGGGATCACAAATATGGGATTTTTTACTTTATTATCAAAGAATTTCGCGTCGCCCCCGGTGATAAGCGTGATAATACCCGGATAAAGTTTCCGCAGTTCACTAATATATGCATCAACTTCAAATATAATGCTGTTCTGGACGCCCGCAATAATTGCCTCCGAAGTATTACCTCCAAGCAGAGGAAATTCATTTTGTGGACCAAGTAATGGCAGGCGACTTGTAAATTCGTTCAGCGCCCTGAAACGCATAGATAGTCCCGGAGCAATATTTCCACCTTTGTAGGCAGCATTTTCGTCGATAAAATCATAGGTTATCGCGCTTCCGGCATCAATAACAAGCAAGTCTTTTCCGGGATAGAGATAATTTGCTCCTACAACAACTGCCAGTCTGTCCTTACCAAGAGTTTCAGGAGTCTTATACTCGTTTGTAACCGGAATTCTTGTATGCGAACCGAGTATTAAAAGCTGTTTAAAGAGCTGGCCTGCTTGGTCATAAAAAACAGGGTGATCTTCTTTTACACTACTGATAATTGCTCTATGTATGCTGTATTCCTTTTTAATCTTATCGACAATAGTAATATCAAAGCCAGTGAAGCTTTCCTGATGAACCAACTTATCTCCATCAAAAACCGCAACTTTAGTAAAAGTATTTCCTATGTCGATGCTGAGATTCATTCAGTAGTATCAGACAATTTTTTCTTTTTCCGTGCTTTTATAATAAGGTAGATAACAAAAATTACACCTACTACAAGAACAGCAATGGATAATTCTTTATAGTATTCGTTAAGACGGTCCTTTTGTGTATAAAAGAAATATCCCAGTAAAGCAAGGCACGAATTCCAGATAGCTGATCCTATAAAAGTAAAAAGAATGAAATCTTTCAGGTTCATTTTGGCCAAACCGGCTGGGATAGAGATCAGATGCCTTACACCAGGCACCAAACGACCTATAAATGTGGAACTACGTCCGTGTTTAATGAAATACGCCTCTGCTTTTTCAACTGATTCTCTTTTAACCAGAAACAAACGTGCATATTTTGAATCGGCCAGTCCGTAAATAATTTTACGTCCAAGAAAATAGGCAAGGAAGTAGTTGAAGAGTGCCCCTAAAACACAGCCTACTGTACCGAAAAAGATAACCAGTCCCAGATTTAATCCCGAGGACGGATCAGCAGCTTTCCAGGCTGCCGGCGGTATTACAATTTCGGAAGGTAACGGTATAAATGTACTTTCCATTGCCATCAGCAAAGTGATGGTGCCGTAATTCATATTCGCCATGTACCAGTCGGCCAGTGCCCTAAAAGTGTCTACAAGCATTCGTGTTATATTTGTTAATACTTAAAACTTCAATGAATAAAAAACCAAAAATAGGAGCATTTTTTGGTTTTCCTAACTTTCAAAATTTCCTAACTTCTGGTTTTAGGATTGTTTAACTTTATTTAACAACTAATCAGATCTTTCAAATATGCCAAAATATCAGCGGATTATTTTGTGAACGGCAGATTCAGAAAATTATTTATACAAATTGACCTTTTGACTAAAAGTATTCCTAACCATAATTCATTACATCGAAAAAGAAAATCTATATATTTGGTCCTATAATCTCACTTTAACCAAATTATCATATGAAAACAAAATCCTTACTTTTTGTGCTTGCTTTCGCAGCCATTATTTTTGCCTGTACCAATAAAACTGCAACTGAAGAAACAGGCGAGGCAAAAAAAGATTCTGCTTGCTGCAAAAAGGCTGACTCGACGGAATATTCAAAAATTATTGCAGCTAAAATCTACATCAAACCTGAGAAGGTGAACGAATTCACAAAAATGTTCCAAGCAATGATAGACAGCACCCTGAAAGAACCTGGTTGCACCGGTTACCAGCTTTATCAGAGTCCTTATGAAAAAACAAGTTTCCTGGTTTACGAAAACTATAAGAACCAGGCAGCTATTGATGCACACTTTGCAGCTCCTTACTTTAAATCGTTTGGTGATAAAGTTGGTCCTTTAACCTCTAAGCCTACTGAAATTGTAATTTATGATGTTGCGGGCGAAGTGAAAAAATAGTCGATAGCTTTTAGGCGATAGTCGATAGTAAAATCCGGTTCTCAATTAAGAGGATCGGATTTTTGTTTTATATGTAATCCAATAACTATGGACTATTTGCTATCGACTATCGACTTTTCGGAAACAAATCTATAAAAATAGTTGCACGACTATTTTTTTAGTCGTATATTTGTTCTGCCAATTTGATAAAAGAAATGAAAGAACTTACAAAAGCGGAAGAACAGATTATGCAGATTTTATGGGAGATAAAAAAAGGCTTTATCAAAGATATTGCCGATAAATTTCCCGAACCCAGGCCTGCTAATACTACCATTTCGACCGTTGTGAAAATACTCGAAACCAAAGGATTTATTAACCATAATGTTTATGGGAAGATTCACGAATATTACCCCGCTATAAGCAAGGAAGCATACACCAAAGCTTTTATGGGAAATGTTGTGAAGAACTATTTTAGTAACTCTTACCACAAAATGGTTTCTTTCTTTGCGCGCGACAAAGAAGTTACCATTGAGGAAATGGAACAAATGATGACCATTCTGAAAGAAGAAATGCAAAAAAAGAAAAAAGTGTCCTAACCTGACTTTGTGCGACTTTGTGAACCCTTCGATCAACTTTGTGGTAAAAATTGTAACCACTAAGTTTCAAAAAGTTCTCCACGAAGTATCACAACCAGAAGCTGGCTCTTTATAAAATTCTTGAATTTTCAGGCTAAAGCTTTGTTGCTATGGAAGAATACATTATAAAATCATCAGTAGGGGTTTTTCTTTCGTACCTCCTGTACTTAATTCTGATAAGGAATAACACCCGGTTCAGATGGGTAAGATTCTATTTTATAATGGCCGTTGCCGCCTCGTTTTTAATGCCGCTGATGAATGAATATTTTGCAGGCGAAAAACAGGTGTGGCTGCAAATCCCGGCGGAATATCTCCGCGACTTTTTAAGCAACAACACACAGGCTCCTAAAGTCGTTTTAAAAGAATATTACAAACCTGAGCCGCTTTCAGTCAGCACTGTTCTTTCATACGTTTACCTTGCTGGTTTAAGCTTTGTTCTTCTTCGCTTTCTTGTTGGCTTCTTTCATCTTTTGTTTCTTACAATCAAACATGGCATACAAAGAGTTGGGCCCGACAGGCTGGTGATCATGCACAGTCTGCCCTATCCGTTTTCTTTCCTTCATTTAATTTTTATCAACAGGCAAACCCTTTCTGAGGCCAACCATGGCGCCATGCTGGAACACGAAAGGGTACACATCCGTCAGTGGCATTGGCTGGACCTTATCCTGCTGGAGCTTTTGGTGGCAGTTCAGTGGTTTAACCCTTTTGCCTGGTTGTTCAGGCGCTCTGTTAAAGAGCTGCACGAATACCTTGCCGATGAGGAGGTTTTAAAACAAACCCCGAAACTCGATTACCAGATGCTGCTATTCAGCCAGGTGTGCGGTACAGGCATGTACCAGCCGGTAAATGGTTTTAAAAGTTCCTTAACTAAAAAACGAATTCTTATGATGAACAATCAACGCAATAAAAAATGGTTTGCAGTATTTACCGTATTATTGGTGGCAATATTTGCAATCCAGACACTATCGAGGGTAAACCTTGCACAGGACCCGCCGAAAAAGCAAAAAGAGAATACGATTATCTATGATAATCTTCCTCCGCCCCCTCCTCCTGCTCCAAAGTCAAATGAAAAGCTCCCTGATGTTCCAGAATTATCTAAAATGCCATACCCTTTTTTTAATGGTACCGCCGATCCGGAAATGAGCAATGAAGCGTTTGGAGATTATATTACTAAAAATATTCAAATTCCAGAGGAATATAAAAAGGCCAGTAAACTAGGAGAAGATATTTCGATTGGTATTTTTTTGGTAGTTACATGTAATAAGGATGGCAAAGTAGTAAATGCCGAAAAAGGATTCTTTCCTGAAAACTTCTTAGATCCAAAGAGAAAAAATGTTAAATATGTTGGCTCTCCACGTTTAGAAGAAGCAGTTATCAACGTCATCAAAAATGCTCCAGGTTTTGTGCTAAAAGAGCCCATTAAAGGTTCGATATTAAAGATCAACTACAATTTGGGTTTTAACGGTAGTTTAGTCAAAGTTTATCCTGTTGGTTACCAGGAAAGCTAGATAGTAAGCAAATGAAGAACATTCTGAAGGAAGAAATGCAAAAGAAGAAAAGAACCTCCTAAAGCCTTGTTGCTATGGAAGAATACATTATAAAATCGTCGGTCGGAATTTTTCTTTCGTACCTCTTATACTTGGTTCTGATCCGCAATAACACCCGGTTCAGATGGGTAAGATTCTATTTTATAATGGCCGTTGCCGCCTCGTTTTTGATGCCGCTGATGAATGAATATTTTGCAGGCGAAAAACAGGTGTGGCTGCAAATCCCGGCAGAATATCTCCGCGATTTTTTAAGCAACGACACGCAGGCTCCTAAAGTCGTTTTAAAAGAATATTACAAACCTGAGCCGCTTTCAGTCAGCACGGTTCTTCTATACATTTACCTTTCGGGCCTGGGCCTTGTTCTTCTTCGCTTTCTCATTGGCTTCTTCCATCTTTTGTTTCTTACAATCAAACATGGCATACAAAGAGTTGGGCCCGACAGGCTGGTGATCATGCACAGTCTGCCCTATCCGTTTTCGTTCC
>JAJYAG010000087.1 GCA_021779665.1 Bacteroidota bacterium
TGATGCTGAAATTTTCGATGCTGTAAATGAAGCAGTAAGTGCTTTGCGCGAATCGCTCCCTCAACGGAACGATCCTAAGGAAAACCTCCGTGAAGCTTTTATGCGGAAAGCCATACGCACTGCCGAAAAGGAGAAATACCAGAATATTGTGGTCATTTGCGGCGCCTGGCATGTGCCTGCTTTACAAAACATGCCCCCGCAAAAAGATGATGCTGAGCTAATGAAAGGTCTGGCAAAGGTAAAGGTTGAAACCACCTGGATCCCGTGGACTTTTAACCGGCTCACCTACCGAAGTGGCTACGGGGCAGGAGTTCACTCGCCAGGTTGGTACAATCACCTCTGGCATTTTCCTGCCGATGACGGAACCCGCTGGATGAGTAAGGTTGCCGACATGCTCCGTAAGAAAAATATGGATATTTCGGTGGCACATGTTATAGAGGCGGTACGACTGGCCAATGCGCTGGCGGCTCTTCGTAACCATAGCCGTGCCGGGTTGCAGGAGCTGAATGAAGCTACAGTGACAGTTTTGGGTTTTGGCGACGATATCCTGCTTCGCCTTATTCACGAGGAACTGATAGTAAGCGATCTGTTAGGGTCGGTGCCCGATACGGTTCCAAAAGTCCCACTATTAATAGATGTGGAGCAACTGCAGAAGAAATTCCGGCTGCAGCCCACCGCCGAAATCAAAGAGTTGAAGCTCGATCTTCGCGAAACAAACGATCTTGCCAAAAGTACCTTTCTCCATCGTCTTACATTAATGGAAATTAAATGGGGTCATCTCACCGAAAGTCGCAGCAAAGGTACTTTTAAAGAAATCTGGCAACTCATGTGGGATCCGTCCCTTACCATCGATATCATTGAACGGGGTGTTTGGGGCAATACGGTGGAAGAAGCATCAACCAAGTTCCTGGCCCATGAAGCGTCTAAAGCACAATCGGCATCAGCACTTGTAACATTGCTCGAGAAAACCGTACCGGCTGATCTACCCGGATCGGTGGAAGCCATGATAGCCAAACTCGATGTGCTTACTGCTGCCACTTCGGATATTACCGAGCTGATGAAATCGGTGCCAGGATTGGCTAATATCGTTAAATACGGAAATGTCCGAAATACCGATACCGCTATCCTGAAGCAGATGCTCGACTCTATGGTGGCGCGTATCTGTGTTGGAATTCACCTGAGCTGTATCAATATCGATGTTGAAGCCGCACAGGAATTGCTCGATCTAATAATTGGGGTTGATTATGCCATCGCAGTGGTAAATGATGACGAGCTGCTAAAAGAATGGCAGGATGCGCTGCTGAAGATTCACAGTTCTGGCCAGACAAACCCTTTGATTGCAGGTTATGCCACCCGTTTGCTGAAGGATAAAGGTGTAATTAACCATGAAGATGCGGGTAAGCAGCTGAGCTATTTTATGTCGGTTTCCAACGCACCCTCCGATGCCGCCTATTGGTTCGAAGGTTTTTTGAAGTCGTCGGGTACAGTGCTTCTGCTTGATGATCAACTGTGGAATCTGATGAATTCCTGGGTCGATTCGGTTCCGGAGGAAAGCTTTATGGAATTGCTGCCGGTTCTGAGGAGAACCTTTGCAGAATTTACCCCCGCCGAGCGACGAAAGCTGGGGGAAAAAGCAAAAGGAACAATTTCGGGTTCACCGATGGTTATTTCACAGGAAGATATTGATGAAGACTGGGCTATGAAGATGATTCCTGTGATTCAGCGGCTATTGGGAATGAACCTTGACCAATTATAAAGGTTGGCATGAATTCGTAACAGTTATGTTGATACTCAATACGTCAAAGTCCCGGAGGGACGATATTATGGTAGAAAAGGGAGTTTTTGCAGGAATTATAATTCCGTAGGAACGACATTATGGTAAAATTGTAATAACCTTATTTATGGCAAATACATATTCTCAAATTAATATCCATGCAGTTTACTCTGTACTTGGAAGGGAAAATTTTTTGCTACCCTCATTTCGTCAGGATTTATTTAAGTACACTTCGGGCATAATTAAAGATATCGGGCAATTTCCTTTGGCTGTCAACGGGTTTAAAGATCATGTACATGTATTTTTTGAATTGAAGCCCTCCGATAGAATTTCTGATATAGTAAGGATTACAAAGTCCTCTTCGTCCAAATGGATAAATGATAATAAGCTGATTAAAGGAAAATTTTCATGGCAGGAAGGTTATGGTGTGTTTTCGTACAGTCGGTCTCAACGGAATAACGTAATACAATATATTATCAACCAGGAAGAGCATCATAAAGGAAAGACTTTCAGAGAAGAATATTTTGATTTGTTAAAAAGGTTTGAAATAGAATTTGAATCAAATTATTTATTTGAATTTTATGATTAAATCGCCAAAAACCATAATGCCGTTCCTACGGAACTTTTCACATCTTTTGCAATCATCGTCACCTACCATAATGTCGTTCCTACGGAACTGCTTTTTCTGTAAGGTAAAGTTTGTATTAAATTCAAGCTATAAAAGGACAATATTATTGCTTAATATTAATACTTCCTTCGCCAAAGTCCCGGAGGGACGATATTATGGTAGAAAAAAGAGTGTTTGAAGGAATTATAGTTCCGTAGGAACGGCATTAGAGTTTCAGAGAAGAATTTGTATGTAAGGTTTGTTAATCGGGATCTAATTTCTCAGTTAGCAGTACTAAAGTATTAAGAATTTGATATAAAAGCTATGGAAGATCAAACCCTTCGTAAATGGCGCCTGATTTTGGGAAATCACCAGGACGACGGCACCGGATATCAGCTTCAGGACCTCGACCGTAAAGTCGACGCGGCCCTGACGGCATTATATGAAAGTGAGCGAAAGGGTGGTCTGGGAGCATCAGCTCCTAATGTAAACCGCTGGCTGGGCGATATCCGTGAATTCTTTCCGGGAACGGTGGTTAAAATTATGCAGCAGGACGCCATTAAGCGTTTGAATTTGCATTCTCTGCTCCTTGAAAAAGAAATGCTGGAATCGGTCGAACCCGACGTTCATCTGGTGGCCACTTTGATGACGCTTAGCAGGGCTATTCCGGAAAAAACAAAAGACACTGCCCGGCAGGTGGTGAAAAAGGTAGTGGACGATCTGATGCAGAAACTCACTGCTCCTATGCAGCAGGCCATTTCAGGGGCTATGAACCGATCGGCGAAGAACCGGCGGCCAAAGCATAACGAAATCGACTGGAGAACCACCATTGAGAAGAATCTCAAGCATTATCAACCAGAATATAAAACCATTATTCCCGAAGTACGCTTTGGCTTTGGTCGCAAGCGGAAAAGCCTGAAGGACATTGTGCTCTGCATCGATCAGAGCGGATCCATGGGATCGTCGGTGATTTACTCGGGCATTTTTGGATCGGTAATGGCTTCAATACCGGCGGTGAAAACCCACATGGTGGTCTTCGATACCGAAGTTGCCGACCTCACCGATGAGCTGCAGGATCCGGTTGACCTACTCTTTGGCGTTCAACTGGGTGGCGGAACGGATATAAACCGTGCACTCACCTATTGTCAGCAGGTTATCACCAAACCTAATGATACCGTAATGGTACTGATAACCGACTTATACGAAGGAGGGAATCCGGAGGAAATGAAGAAAAAGGCGGCCGCCATTGTCCAAAGCGGAGTGCAATTGGTGGTGTTGCTTGCCTTGAATGACGATGGAGCTCCTTCGTACGATCATCATAATGCCCAGTTTATGGCAAATATCGGAGTACCGGTCTTTGCCTGCACTCCTGATAAATTTCCAGAGCTTATGGCAACAGCATTAACAAAGCAGGATATTTCCCAATGGGCAGCCATGAACGAAATTGGGATAAAGAAAGGGTAATTTCCGATTTCTTAAGCAACAACTGCTGGATTTGCCTTAATTCTTTTTTCTTCCTGGCAGTCGTCTGAGGTCTTTGGGCTATGAACTATTGTATTCGGCTATCGTCTATGGACTATGGACTATCGACTCTAATCATGTATTCGGCTATCGTCTATGGAGGCTATGTTGTATATTATTGTTGATACCTAATGTGAATCACAATTGCGGCGATGTTAAAATTAATGCGCTTTTTGGGACATTATCACGCCGCCAAAATTAATTCTTTTTATTTGAACCCAGGGCGCCGCTTCACTTTGCCCTGGGCTGAATTATCAAAGGCTTTCAGCCTTAGAAAACATAAAATCCAATCTACATTTGTGCAACATAGCCGCTGAAGTCTGAGGCCTGACGCCTATATTTATGTATTTGGCTATCGTCTATGGACTATCGACTATCGACTAATCTCACACATACGACTGCTTCAGAACCGAAAAAGCTCTGTCCACATCCTTGTCATTCAATATGATGGAAAGCTCGTTAGTCGTCGAAACGGCCTCTAAAATGCTGATTCCTTCCCATGCAATCTGCTTAAAAATATGGTAGTATAAACCCGGAATAACAGTGTTATTCTTTGGAAGGCGCAATGTTATGGAAGAGATAAAATTGGATGATGCGATGAGGGTTTCTTCCTTATAAATCTCCTTCACTTCGTCGGCATATTGGTTGCTGATTACAATGGTTGTTTCGAAAACCCCCCTTGAAATTGTAAAGAACACGTCTTTCTCTTTTCCTATTTTTTTTATCAGAATACTTTGCTTCTCAATTAATGTTTCCGAAAGTTTGTAGGTGAAATCGCAGAGGTTCGACCGGACAATTATGTCGCCAAAGCCTTTGGTGGCCTTTTCAATTTTGCGGTGCATACTCACATCCATCTGGTCTACAAATCTTTTCAGTGCCATAATGATGGATGCCTCTGTAACCTCCTTTTTCAGGGTACTTTCAATTTCTGGCTTTAACTGGCGGGCCAATGCCGAGATATTCACAAGACCTTCCACAAGAGCGCTTTCCACAAATGGCTTTTGCTTGATAAGTTTTTCGAGAAGCTGGGAAATAGTGATCATGTTAAAAATTTAACACAAATATTAAAAAAAGTAAATTATTTCAAAAAAATTTACCACTCAAAATCACGTGTGTAATATTGTATCAAATTAAATATTGCACAAATGAAAATTGAAGGAGTTTGGTTGCCGGTGATTACACCTTTTGTGAACGATGAAATAGATTTTGCATCGTACAAACGTTTGATTGATCACTATATTCCAAAAGGGATTTCGGGAGTTATTGCTAACGGAACTACTGGTGAAAGTCCTGTGTTATCCGAGGCTGAATTTGAAGCGCTCGCCTATAAAACTGTTGAATATTGTAACAACCGTGTACCTGCATTCTTTGGTGTTGGCGGAAATTATACCAAAGAAGTTGTCCATAAACTTAAAATAGCCGAAAAGGCCGGCATTCAGGGAGTTCTCTCGGTAAGTCCTTATTACAATCGTCCTGATCAGCGCGGAATTTACGAGCATTTCAGGATGCTCTCAGAGAATACTTCCTTGCCCATTATCCTTTACAATATTCCTTACCGCACCGGACGTAATATGGAGAATGACACCATTATGCGTCTTGCAGAACTGAAAAATATTGTTGCCATCAAGGATGCAAGCGGAAATGTAAATCAGTCGCTCGAGTTGCTTTTGAACCGTCCGGCTAATTTTTCGATCCTTACCGGGGAAGACAATCTGTTTATGACCAGTCTCGCTCATGGAGCGGATGGCGGAATTCTTGCCTCATCGCACGTTTACACGGAAAGCTTCATGGAAATATATTACCTGATGCGCGACAACAACTATAAACTGGCACTCCAGACCTGGAATCAGCTGGCCCGAATTATTCCATTGCTTTTTAAAGAGCCAAACCCAGCACCGTTGAAATATATTCTTCACAAACAGAAGTTAATTCAGTCGGGCGAACTTAGATTACCATTGGTTGAGATCTCGGCAAACCTAAAAATGGAGATCGACCGGGCCATGAGTTTTGTGCCCCAAACAGTAAGTGCAGAGAAAGTATTATCGATGAATTGAATTAGTTGATAGTCCATAGTCGATAGTCCATAGTAATACATGAATGGCTGTTGGCTATCGACTTTTCCGGGCTGTTGGCCATCGACCATGGACTAAACGCCATGGACTAAATTAAAAAGAAACAAAAGAGAAAGTATTATCGATGAATTAATTTAGTCGATAGTCCATAGTCGATAGACCATAGTAATACAGAGGAATTAACTCCCTGGCTGTTGGCCATGGACTATGGACCATGGACTAATTGCTATAAACTAAAAAAAATAGAAACAAAACAACAATATGAACAGAATTAAAACAGGAATTATCGGTGCCACCGGAATGGTGGGCCAGCGCTTTATCAGTCTTCTCGAGAATCATCCCTGGTTCGAAGTTACATACCTTGCTGCATCCGAATCATCAGCAGGCAAAAAATACAGTGATGCCGTTAAAAACCGCTGGCACATGGATACAGCTATTCCGGCTTCAATAAAAGATATCGTAGTGGAAGATGCCAGCAAATACGACAATGCCATTGGCAAATGTTCGTTGGTTTTTACTGCAGTGAGCATGAAAAAAGAAGAAGTAAAGGTGCTGGAGACAGAATATGCCAAACGCGGATTTGCGGTTGTTTCGGCCAATTCAGCCTTCAGGTTGACTCCCGATGTTCCAACGTTGATTCCCGAAATTAACTTCGACCATATCAATGTTATTGCTCAACAGCAGAAGAATAACGGATGGGATAAGGGTTTTATCACCGTTAAGCCTAACTGCAGTGTGCAGAGCTATATGATTCCGCTGCATGCAATTATGCAGAAGGGTTATAAAATCAAGCGCATGTTCGTGACCACCCTGCAAGGATTGTCGGGTGCTGGTTACCCGGGTCTTTCCGCCTTTGACATGATCGACAACATCATCCCGTTGATTGGTGGTGAGGAGGAAAAATCAGAAATCGAACCTCAGAAGATTTTTGGATCACTGCAGAATGGTCAGATTGTTCACGATACATCCTTCCAGATTTCGGCGCATTGCACTCGCGTGCCTGTAATTGACGGTCATACTGCAGTTGTAAGTGTTGAATTCGAAGGTAAAAAGCCTACAGAAGAAGAGATCCTGGATTGCTGGAGAAATTATTCTTCTGTTCCTCAGGAATTAAAGCTCCCTTCAGCACCTGTTCCTGCTATTGTTTACAGAGATGAGCCTGATCGTCCCCAGCCCCGCAAGGATCGTGATCGCGGCAATGGTATGGCCATCAGCGTAGGACGTCTTCGCCCTTGCAATATTTTCGATTACCGGTTTGTGGGATTAAGTCACAATACAATTCGTGGCGCTGCGGGAGGAGCCATACTAATGGCCGAACTTTTAGCTGCAAAAGGGTTTATAAAAGGATAGTGTAAGAGTTTGATATTGGCATTGTGTAAAAATCGTTCAAGGTGCGGATTGCAGTTTTACAATCAGAATCGAAAACGACTTTTACACAATTTTTTTATGAATCAGATCAATTCTTTCAGAATATCTTCCATATCTGCTGATGCTTCGGACATTACCTGCTGTGCTATACCATTCAGCTGGTTGGCAAAAAGAGATGAATTTATTCGGGAGATATAGGTTTTTCCGTTTGACTTTGTATAAACACTTACACGACAAGGCATCATGGATGAAATGATGCGTTCATCATCTCTTTCAAGAACTTTGCCTGAATATTTGGGATTGCAAAGAGCAATTACTTTTACGGGTAGCACGTCTTTTCCGCTCTTTTTCATTGATTCCTGAAGATCGTGTGTGGCAATTACTTTCCATTTTCGTTTTTCTGTTTCAGCCTTTAATTTCTCTACAGTTTCATCAAAATTAAACCTGCTTTCGCTTTCAATAAACAAATCTTTCGCTTCCCTTTTCTGTTGAGAAGATTGTTTAGACTGGTTTTTTCCGGAAGTTTGTGACCATGCTGTGGGATGGATTATAAAAGTAAAAAATATTGCGGCAATCAAAACCTTTTTCATTTGTTCTATTTTTAATTATACATTTAAATATGTATATATTAACATATGAGTAATTAAAAGGTTTTTCGGATTTATCCATTTTTGAATTAGCAGGTTACAGCCATATCGAGATTATTCTGAGCCAGTGTCATAAGCGCATGAATGGATACTCCATACGGACATGCAGCCTCGCAGTAGCCCTCACATCCCGAACATTTATCGGCTTTATTACCAGTCAGGTTATGGTATTTCTGTATTGCTTCTTTCTGTCTGTTTGAGGTAAAGTACCGGTTGTAACGCATAATTGTATTTACTGGTACATTGTACGGGCAATTACTTTGGCATATTCCGCAGGCATGCCGGCAGTAGAGATGGCTGTAAAAATTTCTTAAGGTTTCAATATCCGAAATATTCCCGGCCGTTAATCTTGTACCGGATAAACTTACATATTCTTTAATGTCGTCGAAGTTGTCGAAAGATATTATTACGGAACTTACCGCAGGGTTGTCAAGCACAAATCTTACCGATGCGGATGTTTTCGAAATCTCATTCAAATTTCGGCTTTTCAGAAATTCTTCCCCCAGCCTTTGCTTCTCAAGAATTGCTTCGTACCTGATTCGCAGTTTTTCGGGAACAGGCTTGTTTTCACTGTTCAGGGTGCGCACCTGGGTAAATAAATCAAGATAGCGTTTTCCAAAAGGGTCGGTCTTCATCAGGATGGTTCCCACATTTTTGCGTGCCGATGCTTTCAGAATATTCTCACCCATTTCCCTCTGAACATAGTTGTAAACAAAAAGGGCTAAGTCGTAGCGTCCATCTTCAATGGCTTCAGTAACGATTATCTCCATGTTATCTCTTGCATTGGAGGGATATTCCGAGCCATGACAAGAAACACCGCAGTATTTTGCCCTTCCTTCGGCTTTGAGAATCTGAAATGCTTCATGAAATGCCGGGTTTTTGAGCTCTTCAGTTTTTTGAGGGTTCCATAGCATGAGACCGTCTAAATAGCTGGTGTTTAATCTTTCAAGACATTTTCTTACTCTTGCAACTATTGTCTCTTTAGTATCCTCATTTGTGATTATCAACTTCGTATTGATAAACAGAGAATCGCGATTGAAATCTTTGATTGCTCTGCCAACCAGCAATTCGTTGTTCCCATTTCCATAAAATTCTGCTGTTTCAATGATATTGACACCTGTTTCAAGTACAGCTTTCAGAAGGTTTTCGTTATTCATGGCTGCAGGTCCGCAACCAATATCCGATACTTTAAAACCGGTACGGCCCAGGGTTCTGTACTCTTTTATCTTTGGGAATTCATGCTGAAACGTGGCTTCCTGGACTTCACTGGTTATAATTCCTGTGCTTGCTCCAACAAGACCAATGGACGATTTTGTAATAAAATCTCTCCTGTTTAATTCGTTAGCATTCATTTGTACGTGTATTTTGGTTATCAAATGTGTTGATAATAAAGGTAATGAATCAAAAAGGGGAAGTCAATTCATTCCTGCGAAAAATGTTGAGCTGTTTTATTATTCTGTAAAATAAATTGGAATAAATAGTTGACTTTCCGGGTCTTATTTTTGTAACTTATTCTTCATGTCCTTATTATTTACTTAAAACTATTCTACTATGAAAAATCTATTCTTTACCTCATGGGTAGGCTTGTTTCTTGTAATTTTTTATCAGGAAATCGGGGCGCAACAAAACATTGTGACCCTTAATCAGTGCGAGTTGATGAAACAGTGGGTTGGTAAATGGCAACGGGTAAATAATCCCAAAGATTCCATTTATTTTTTAGAGGTGAAGGAATATAAAAAAGCATTTATTGCGGAAGATTATTATACAATAAATGGCGTTAAAAATGATCTGGGTACGTGGAGCTTTGGTTTTTCAAAAAAAGAGGATAAGTTTATGATTTTTGGGCTGAGGCCGGGAGGAAATTATGTCACAAGGATTTGCTGGTTTGAAAACGAAAAAAAATTGATACAGCATCAGGTTCTGAATTTTGATCCGGAAAAGCTGATTTTCAAAATAGAAATGACATTCGATTCGCCAAAAAGCTGGACAGGTGTTTTTCTGAATAAAAATGGGGTTGTAACTTCAGAAACAAAATTTGTGAAAGTTGAGTAATTATCGCAAGTTATTTGAAAGTCAATTATTTGCATATACCCGATGCATGGAGGGCGATATGACAAATAATTGACTTTTAATCTTTGATGAATTATACGTTTAATGGGCGAGCCATTTTTTGAGCGTTGAGTGCAAGCTCAGTTGCTAGAAAGCAATGGTCCTGAGTCATCGCAGTTTCGGTGCGGTTAACAACATCGCTCACCAGGTGTTCTCCGTAAGGCATATAAACGCTTGAACAGTCGTAGTAGAGGGTTTCTTTTTGATTTACAAGAAACAAATGGTTACCTCCTTTTCGGCCGGCAATGTCAATGTATTTGCGCATTTCGATATAACCTTCGGTTCCTAGAATAAAAGTACGGCCATCGCCCCAGGTGCCCAGGCCATTGGGTGTGAACCAGTCAATACGGATATAGCCGGTAGCGTGCGGACTTCTTACACTCATGTCGCCAAAATCCTGATAATTGGGATATGCCTTTGTGTTAAAATTGCCAATTTGGGAGAAGTTAACTTCAGCCTTTTTCGATCCGGTATAATACAAAAACTGATCGCACTGGTGTGAACCAATGTCACAAAGAACTCCGCCAGCTTTTTGCGGGTCAAAAAACCAAACGGGACGGGATGCCGGATTCATTCTGTGCGGCCCCAGTCCAATAGTTTGTATAACTTTACCTATTACACCGGATTGTATCAGTTCTCCTGCTTTTACAGAGGCGGGGTTTCCTAAACGTTCGCTATACATTATTGAATAGATACGCTTGGTTTCTTTCTGAACCTTTTTTACTTTTTTAAATTGCTCGAGCGTGATGATGCCGGGCTTATCGGTAACATAATCTTTTCCTGCCTGCATTACCCTGATTCCGAGGGGAGCCCTGTCAATCGGAATGGAAGCACTGGCTACCAGCTGAATGGATTTGTCACCAATAATTTCTTCTTCGCTTTTAGCTACTTTAACATTGGGGTACTTTTTAAGGAAATTCGGCAGTAACTCCGGTTCTTTTGAATAAACCGCCACCATTGTTCCTCCTCCACCGATAATAGCATCGGCAATTCCGTAGATGTGACCATGATTCAGACCTATCACCGAAAACCGGATTGATTCTTTGGGCTGAGGTCGGTTTTCCGGTTTAAGAATCACTTCCCGTATGGAAGCGTTGTTTAAATCCATGCTGAATGCGTCGGGCAGCATGGGAAAAGCAGCCATAGCCGCAGCAGATGTGAAGGACTGCTTCAGAAACTTACGTCGGTTGGAGTTCATAATGTGCTTTTAGGTTTAGTATGTTTTAAGAGCTAACTTACGAATATTTTGAAAAAATAAGTTGGCTCCGGCCGAATTAAAACAACCCGGCAGAGCTTTCTTTATGTTTACTGAACTGTTGTAATCCTTACATCCCTGAACATAAATTCATTGTCGCTTACTCTCAATGGTTTGCCACTTGCGGTAGTTACATTTTTCAGTTCAACTTCCTTGGTTTTTACGTATGGAAACTCCTCAACACAGGTTTCGTCCTTCATCTGAGGATTAAAGTTCGAAAAAATGGCAGGGCCGTTGTAGTCGGCAGGGTGATTGGAATCGTCTATCTTCAGGTTTTCGATAACAATCTTCGCGGGCATGTAGCAAGTGTATCCAAAATCGTGCTGTCCTGAATTAGATCCGCCAATAAGATTGCCTTTGGCTGTTTTCCCGCCTGAAGGAACGAAAACGCAATTTCGGATAATGAATTCGCCCTGCCATGTACTTCCATAGTCGGAGCGAAGATTGATAAGGTTTCCGCCATAGATAGTTGAGTTTTCCACGATAAAGGTGCCACTGCCTATGGCATTGATGCCCTGATGCCCAAGAATTGAATTGCGGATAGTTGCATTGGCAACACCCATGTGGGCATCGAACCGTGAAAAGATGCATTGGTCGTAAACAATATTTTTGCAGTAATTCGATCCTAAAATACCCCAATATCTATTGTCCTTGATATCGTTTGTTTGTTTGCAGTTTACAAACGACACATTCAGAGCCCTGTTGGGGGTGATGTCGTATGTTCCCATTGAAACCGGAACACCTGCCGAGCCAATGGTCTGATAAGTTTTGTGGCCGGTAAGGGTGGTATTCTTTACTAAAATATAGGCACAATCGCTGATATTCAGAAATCCGCCATAAGGAGCGCCGTGATCGCCTTCGCCAGTGATACGGTGTTCTACTCCGTCAACAACCACATTGGAACGACGGATTGCAATTCCCCGGTTGTAATAGGTGTATTTCGACTCTGCCTGGTTTGCTATTGTTGTGAAACGGCCTCCTGTTATTGTAAGTGTTGATTCATCAAGTGGCAGAGCAGTGATATCAGTTATCTGGTCGAAGTCCCAGATAATCGGAGCATTCATGTCCACTTTCCCGTTCTTGTCGACAATAAAAATATCAGTTTGCGAAGAACCGTTATTCTGATTTGCACCATAGCGGATGTATCTTTTAACATTGGAATTGGTGACAGTAATTAGACAAGTACCCGGCAGCGAAACATCAATTTTCTCCTGATTTCTTTTTAGCGAGGTTATTCCGGTGAGTTTGAACGACTGTAGATTGGAACTTACCATGAAAACATTTGTGTTGCGGTTCTGAACATTTGTATCGTCAATGATAAATGCTGCTGTTCCGAAGTCGGTATTAGTCCGGATAACTGCCGTACGTTTTTTTCCACTGATATAGTAGGTCGCTTCTTCATCGGCTTTCACCATTAACCCATATTGATTTGCAACTGCATGAGTGGCGGCAATGGCATCTATATCATCGGTTTTACCGTCGCCTTTTGCGCCGAAAGAGCTATAGCTTACAATTCCTTTCGCCTGGAATCGTTTTACATCCTTCGGGGAGACATTGATAGTCAGTTCTCCGCTTTCTTTAACTAAAACCTGTGTTTTGCCTTTTTCGGTGGTTATCACCACATTTTCGCCGGGGTTTTTGGTTTGTCCCTTTGCCAGACTGAATACAACGGAAAGGAGTAAGAAAAATAAAGTGAAGTATTTCATAACGAGTGTAGTTTAATTATTCAATCGTAACGATTAAATAGGTTGTTAATACTAAATTTTAGTATATAGTTAATCATAAACTGTCAAATTCCAAAGGCAATCGGTTTAAAATTTTTAGGATAAATAGTGATCTTGATTTGGCTAGAGATGGTATAAAAGCTAAGATCCTAAAAATAAGTTCGCTGCTCTGGTGCTTAGCAGCCGGATAGCAGTAATCTCTTTATAACAAAGTTTGTGATTTTGAATTTTCAAGCCACTTAGATGTGGACTATTTGGTTCAGTTCTCAAGTTTTCCGACTGATCCATCAATCCAATTTTTCTGGCTGATCTCTGATCCTTAATAAATCAAAGGAGAAGTAAAAGAAAGAGGCCGTCTCAAAAGTAATTTTGAGGCGGTTTTTTATTTTATAGTATAGGGCTAAGAAAGGAACTTTATTTTTTCACATTGGATAAAATTTGGTGTTAATAGATGTTGAGTTTTGGATAAAGGCTTCTACATTATGAAAATGTGAGTAAAAGGAGCCTTTTAAGCCACTTTTGCAATATTGTGGACGATTGCTAAAAGTCCTGTTTCGATTTCAGTCTTTAATAAACCTCTCATTAAAAATCGTTTATATCCTTTATTATTCTTAATGTTTCCAAAAACCGGCTCTACATCCGCCGGTCTTTTACGTCTGTGATAAAGTCCTTCCTCGCTTTTTAGCTTTTGAGTTGCTTTTGCTTTGAGTCTTTCAAGATTGTGATTGATTTCCAGTATTTTATTGCCTTTCGAGTTATTGCAAAGCGAACGCAAAGGACATCCCTTACAGTTTATGGCCTGATAACGTGCATATTGTTGATTAAATCCATTTTCAGTAATTCGTTTTCGGGTACCAATACGGGCCATTCTCTGACCCATGGGGCAATAGTAACAGTCTTGTTCTTTATTATAATGCAGATTATCTGTTAGTTTCTGATTTGATTTGCGTTGATTTTTATCGAAGGCATTGTATTTAATGAAAGCTTCGATGGAGTGTTGTTCCAGAAAGGTATAATTTTCTTCTGATCCGTATCCGGCATCGGCGGTGACTTTTTGAGGCAATTGCCCATAGAGCTTTTCAAACTGTTCTAAATGAGAAGGCAATGTGGTGGTGTCGGTTGGATTTTGATGATGGCTGTAATTGACAATAAATTGATTGTGTGTACTTATCTGGACATTATAGCCTGGCTTGAGCTGGCCATTTTTCATATGATCTTCTTTCATGCGCATAAAGGTGGCATCAGCGTCGGTTTTGCTCATGGAATTGCGCTTGCCCAGTAACTCTTCCTGAGAGTCGTATTTATCCAGGTTTGCTGGCCAATGACGGCTGGCATAACCAACTTTTTGCCTTATCTTTTTATCTATTTTCTTACCTTCCAGAGCTTTATCTATAATTGCAATGGTATCTTTGATTTTCTGGGAATCAATCTCTGTAAATTCTATCGGAGCACTATCCTTCAATTCTTCTGTTGCTACTATTTGAGTATAGG
Source organism: Bacteroidota bacterium (assembly GCA_021779665.1). Taxonomy (GTDB): domain Bacteria; phylum Bacteroidota; class Bacteroidia; order Bacteroidales; family JAAUTT01; genus JAAUTT01. The sequence continues at coordinate 14,569 of JAJYAG010000087.1, forward strand.
TCCATAATTCCTCAAGCTGGACCGCCATCTTTTTCTTGTTAGTCTTGATGGCATTCCCCCAAACGAAGGTATATCGGTTGGCGTTGGCTTCGATTTTGGTTCCATCAGTATATACTTCTTTTAGACTTACATGTCCTGATCCTACAAGCAGCATTACTACTTGGGCAAAGATTTCTTTTAAAACATCTTTCAAACGCTCGCTACGAAAGCGGTTGAGGGTATTATGATCCGGACGGCTCATGCCGCTGAGCCACATAAAATGAATGTTTTCTTTTAAAGCAGCTTCCATTTTACGACTACTGTAATTATTGTTCATATAGCTGTAAATTAGGACTTTTAATAACATTCGCGGATGGTAACTCGAGGTGCCGCCGCCTTTATATTTATCTAAAAGTGGCTCTGCATTGATGCTGTCTACCACCTGGCTTACAATACGAACCGGATGGTTTCTTTCTATCAGCTCTTCCAACGAAGGAGGAAGCAGTAGATTTTGATTGTGGTTGTAGTTTTTAAATACTACTTTTGATTTACGATATTTCATGCCTCAAGATACTAATTTTGAGGATTATAACAAAGCCGAACCTTGTGAAAGATTCGGCTTTTATCATGTTTTTTATAAACATAAAAAAGGCCGTCTCGACTTTTGAGACGGCCTCTTTTTGCTCCCCCTCCAGGACTTGAACCTGGGACCCTCTGATTAACAGTCAGATGCTCTAACCGACTGAGCTAAGGAGGAGTGTTTCTCTTGTTATTTACAAAAGCGATGCGAAAATAATGGCTTTATATATATTTTCCAAACTTTTTAAAAAAATATTCACATTATTTTATTTTCCGCACTTTAATCTCTAAAGCCTCAGCAGGATTTACTCTCAGAAGTTTTTCAATATCAGCGTCATCGTAACCTTTATTCTTTAAAAGCGGGATAAGCTTTTCCGATATAGTAGTGAACCCCTTAAAATCACCCCCGCCAGGTTCTCCTACCCTGTACCATCCGGCATCATGCGACAACAATATTTGATTCAGATAACCATTTTTCTTCAGGTTATCGATCAATTTGAAATACCTTTGCGGTTCTCCCCATGCAGCTCCGTCGTAACTTGCCCACGCTCCTTGCTTTACAACCTGAAGATGTTTTTGAGGATCCTTTTCATTTTGAGCATGAACCCATATAAAAGCTGAGGGATGAACGCCTCCTGCCTTTAAAATCTCGAGCTGCTCAAATGCTGCTGCGGCTTCTCCTGTGTGCGATGCTATTGTTAACCCTGTTGCCAGGTGGGTAATAGCGGCTGCTTTTACCAGATTTCTCTGAAAATCTTTTATGGGAGCTTTATCTACAGATATTTTTATAAATCCAGGCTTTATTCCGGTTCCTTCAATTCCGTTCTGCCATTCGTTAATCCATCGCTTCGCCAGTTGCTCCGGTGTTTCTTTGAAGGCATATTCCGGTAAATACTTTCCGTTTTGTGTTCCATACAAGCCTGTGTTTGTAATTATTTTCAGATTTGTTGCCTCCGAAAACCGTTTCAGCAGAATTACATCTCTTCCCAAATATTGCGGCGTACATTCAACAAAAGTTGTGAATCCCAGTTTTTTTAACTCCTGAAGATAGGGGAGGACCTTTTCAAAAACTTCATCCGGATTGTAACGTGAGCGAGAAACTTTATCAGCTCCGATAAAATCGACCAGAACATGCTCGTGCTCCATTATCCATCCTGCTTTGTCACTGTCCACCGGGCCGGTAACAGTTTGCAGGTAATCTTTTCGTTCCGGCATTGTTATAGCCGGAAGCAGTGAAGATAGACCCAGTGCGGCAGTGGTCGTTAGAAAATGTCTTCGGTGCATAAAGGTGATTTTTATATACTTAAAACAAATCTAACGTTTATTGTTCAATTTGTTATAACTGCTTTTTTTGAGACGCTTTAATTTTCATAATTTTACAGCTTTACTAAATTCAGATATAATGAAAATATTAGGTATTGGCAACGCTTTAGTTGATTTATTGGTTCGTCTTCCCGACGAAAATCTTATTGCAGATTTAAAAGTTCAGAAAGGCTCCATGGAGCTTGTCGGTAAGGATGTTATAGCCGATGTGATTAATAAGACATATAACCTCGAAAAGAAGCAAGTTTCAGGAGGATCTGCGGCCAATACTATTTATGGGGCTGCTTGTCTCGGTGCCTCAACAGGATTCATAGGAACCATTGGCGACGATAATTTTGGGAAAGTCTTTACTGAAAATCTGAAAGAAAGTGGTATTCTCCCTTATATGTTTGTGGGTGACGGCGAAACAGGTGTTGTAGGCTCTCTTATTACTCCCGATTCGGAGCGCACAATGACTACATTTCTGGGTGCTGCAGGTAATATTTCAACTTCACAGGTGAATGAAACTTTACTGAAACAATATCAGCTGATTCATATTGAAGGTTACCTTGTTTTTAACCGTGGATTAATCGAATTTGCGGCAAAGCTTGCCCATGAATGTGGTTTGAAAGTTTCACTCGATCTTGCCAGTTTTAACGTGGTAGAAGCTAACATCGATTTTCTCAGGGAACTGATTAAAAACTATGTTGATATTGTTTTTGCCAATGAAGACGAAGCAAAAGCGCTCACCGGAAAATCACCTGAGGAAGCACTTGACGAAATTGCAACCATAGCCGAGATTGCTGTTGTTAAGGTGGGAAAGAATGGTTCGATGATTAAGTCGGGTGACCAGAAATTCACAATACCGGCTATTGAAGCCAGTGTTATTGACACCACGGGTGCAGGCGATTTGTATGCCGGAGGATTTCTGTACGGCCTTTCGAAAGGTTTAACATTCGAAAAATGTGGTCACATCGGCTCATTGCTTGCCGGAAAGGTTATTGAACAAATAGGTGCAAAAATTCCTGCCGATATCTGGAAAAGTATTCTTGCAAAAGTTGCTGAAATAGAATCAAAATAAGCCAAACAATTCGGCGTCGATTTTATTGATCACATTGCGAAGATCTTCAGGATTTTCAGAAAAGTTGGTGTTGTCGACATCTACAATCAACAATTTGCCCAGTTTGTAGGAGTTTACCCATGCCTCGTAACGTTCATTCAGTCGTTTAAGATAATCGATACGGATACTATTCTCATATTTGCGGCCACGTTTCTGGATTTGGTTAACCAAAGTAGGAACGGAGGCCCGCAGGTATATTACTAAATCGGGTGGCTGAATCAGCGAAGACAGTAATTCAAAAAGTGATAAATAATTGTCGAAGTCGCGGGTTGGCATTAAGCCCATGGCATGCAGGTTGGGAGCGAAAATGTAAGCATCTTCGTAAATGGTTCTGTCCTGAATAACATTCTTGCCCGACTTTCTTATTTTCAGAATCTGATTAAACCTCGTATTTAAAAAGTAAACCTGCAGGTTAAATGACCAGCGTTGCATATCGTCATAAAAGTCGTTGATATAAGGATTGTCGTCTACATCTTCAAAATGTGGTTCCCAGTTATAATGTTTCGACAGCGAACTTGTTAAGGTTGTCTTTCCACTTCCAATATTTCCTGCAATAGCGATATGCATTGTAAATGATTTTTATTTCAAATATAAATAATAACTCAGGAACTATGAGGCCATAAAATGTGGCTCAAAAGTAATTTTTGATCAACAGTACCGAAAAGATCTGTTTAATTTATAACGGAGGTGGTAAACGAATTATAACTTCTCCTGAATCTTTAATAACTCTTCGATATATTGCCGGGTATTCGACAAACGCGGTACCTTATTCTGACCGCCAAGTTTCCCTCTTTCTTTCAGCCATTCAAAAAATAATCCCCCTTTAGCCTTATGAACAATAGGAAAACGAAGGGTGATATTCTTATATCTTTTCGCTTCATAATCCGAATTTACCGAGCATAGTGCATTATCGAGCAGAATGGAAAAATACTCCATACTGTCGGGTTCTTTTTCAAATTCAATAATCCACTCGTGAGTCCCGTTTGAATTGTCGCCCATATAAACAGGGCCGGCGGTGTATTCTTTAATCAGGGCTCCTGTTTTTTCACAGGCAATTAATAGAGCTTTTTCGGCATTATCTATTATAAGTTCTTCGCCAAAAGCATTGATATAATGCTTGGTGCGGCCCGAAATTTTTATCTTATGCGGAGAAAGTGAAGTGAAAGTTATGGTATCGCCAATTACGTACCGCCATAATCCGGAGTTAGTGGTAATCACCATCGCATAGTTCTTATTCAGTTCCACTTTTTCGATGGTAAGAGCTTCGGGATTTGCCGAGGTTAACTGATCGAGCGGAATAAATTCGTAAAATATTCCATAGTCAAGCATCAAAAGCATGTCATCACGGTGCGGATCATCCTGGATGGCAAAAAATCCTTCCGAGGCATTATAGGTTTCCATATAATGCATGTCTGCGGAGGGAATAAGCCGCTTGAACTGTTCGCGGTATGGTGCAAAGCTGACTCCGCCATGGGTAAATAATTCGAGGTTTGGCCAAACTTCGAGCAGATTACTCTTACCGGTATACTCGAGAATATATTTCAGCAGAACCATATTCCAGGAAGGAACTCCTGCAATGTTGGTTACATTCTCGTTTACTGTCGATTCTGCTATTTTCTGAATTTTTTCTTCCCATTTGTCGAGTAAGGCAATGTCGCTTTTGGGAGTGCGGATAAAATCGACCCAGAACGGCAGATTCTCAATGAGAATTGCCGACAAATCACCGTAAAATGATTGATTACTGAAATTATTGATTTTATGGCTGCCTCCAAGCGTCAACCCTTTTCCGGTATATATTTTTGTGTCGGGATACAGATTGGTATATATCGCCAATACATCCTTCCCGGCACGGAAATGACAATCTTCCAGGGCTTCCTTGCTTACAGGTATAAACTTACTTTTATCGTTGGTGGTTCCCGATGATTTTGCAAACCACTTTATTTCGCCGGGCCACAAAAGATTGATTTCTCCGTCGCGCAAACGATCGATGTAAGGTCTTATATCGTCATAATACTGGATGGGAACAGCCTTTTGAAAATCGGGTATATTCGAAATGGATGCAAAGCTGTACTTCTTTCCCCATTCCGTATCAGCTGATTTTTGTACGAGCTTCAAAAGAAGATCCTGCTGTACATTGAAGGGATACGATTTAAAGAGCTCGATCTGGTGCAGCCTCTTCACATTCAGCCACGATACAATTGAGTTTAGAATTGGCATATCAGCTCAGGTTTAGAAGTGTTTCGTTTGCACGCATAAGCAGTTCGTCGGTTTTCGAAAAATTTACTCTGAAATAACGTAAATCTATTGTATCGTGATAGAAATACGATAAAGGTGTGACAATGATATTATTCTCATCCGAAAGCTGTTTGCAATATGCTACATCTTTTAAAGGCGAAAGCTTTGAATAATTGAAAACCTGAAAATAACTACCTGTGGAAGGCAGGAATGTTACTTTACTGTTTTTTAATCCTTTTAAAAGAAGATCTCTTTTTTTCTGAAGGTTTGTTTCAATTGCCGGTAAAGTGTTTTGTTGCCTTATAAAATTGTCAGTTGCTATCTGAAATGGCAAATTGGCCGACATAATCTGAAAATGCTGCATCCGGCGAATATTGGCCATAAGTTTTTCAGGAGCCAGGCAAAAGCTGATTTGCCATGAATCAGTTGATAGCAATTTTGAGAATCCTGAAATAATAAACGATCGTTCGGCCAACTTGGGATATCGGGCAACGCTCTGATGCTCATATCCTTCAAAAATCACGGAAGCATATGTTTCGTCACTTAGAAGAAGGATATTTGTTCCGTTCATTATTTTATTGAGTCGCTCCATGTCCGATGCTGCAAGTATTGCTCCGGTTATATGATGAGGCGAATTAATAATAATGAGTCGGGTTCTCGCGGTAATAACCTTCTGAACTTCGTCCCAGTTGATGTGAAAGTCGGGTTGTTTTAGTTGAATGTATACCGGTCGACCACCGTTAGCTTCAATAATCGGCAGATAAGTGTAATACGATGGTTCAAAAAGAATTACTTCGTCGCCATCTTTGATTAAGGCCGAAATAATTGTTGAATAGGTTTGATGAAACCCGCTCGTAATAGTAACTTCTGTTTCAGGGTTGTATTTGTAGGAATAATTATTGAAAAATATGTTGGAAACTGTTTCCCTTAGGGGATAATAGCCATCAACATCGTAAGTTCTATCCTCCATGCGTATAGCTTCTGCAACAAGATTCAGAAGTTCTTCGGGAGGGTTTGTAAAGGATGATTCACCTGTAAGATCAATTTTGGAGGAATCGGGAATTGATTTACTATTTGAAGTTATATATGATAATCCTGGAAAATTCTTTTTTAATTCAATCATACATTCAAGCGGATAGAGTTGAAGTAACAGTATCTCAAAGATACTATACCAAGAACTAATTAAAAAGTTTAGCTAACGACAAAAATTAGAAATCGTAATAGTGTATTAGTAATCAATACTCAATAGAGCCAAAAAAAGCAGCCAAAGCTGAAAAGCTGGCTGCTTTTAGCTATATTATTGATATTTATAAAATCAGCATTGCGTCACCATACGTTCCGAAGCGATATTTTTCCTTGATGGCAATACGATATGCTTCGAAAAGAAGATCGTAACCGGCAAAAGCCGAAACCATCATCAATAATGTCGACAAAGGAAGATGGAAGTTGGAAATCATACTGGTAGGTATGCTGAAATCGTATGGAGGAAAAATGAATTTATTCGTCCAACCATCATATGGTTTCAAAGTTTTGGTTGTTGAAACCGAACTTTCAAGTGTACGAAGTACTGTTGTTCCTACGGCACAAATATTGGAGCGGCGGTTTATCCCTTCATTTACAGCATCGGCAGCCGATTCGGTGATCAGTATTCTTTCCGAATCCATTTTATGCTTGGTCAGATCCTCAACATCTACTGTACGGAAGTTACCTAACCCAACATGAAGGGTAATTTCCGAAAAGTGCACGCCTTTAATCTCGAGACGTTTCAAAAGTTCGCGGCTGAAGTGCAGACCAGCGGTTGGAGCAGCCACGGCACCTTCATGTTTTGCAAATACGGTTTGATAGCGATCGCGATCTTCGGGAACAACACTCCTTTTAATAAATTTAGGAAGTGGTGTTTCGCCCAAACGGTAAAGTGTAGATTTGAATTCATCGTAGTCGCCATCAAAAAGGAACCTTAGGGTACGGCCTCTTGAAGTGGTATTGTCGATTACTTCGGCAACCAGAATGTCGTTTTCGCCAAAATAAAGTTTATTGCCAATACGGATTTTGCGGGCAGGATCAACTAAAACGTCCCACAGGCGCTGTTCCCTGTTTAATTCGCGGAGCAAAAATACCTCAATTTCGGCACCTGTTTTTTCTTTGTTACCATATAAACGAGCTGGAAATACTTTGGTATTGTTCAATACCATCACGTCTCCTTCGTTAAAGTAATCTATAATTTCTTTAAATACTCGGTGCTCAATCTTTCCGGTTTTCCTGTTCACAACCATCAATCTCGACTCATCTCTTCTGTCAGCAGGAAATTTTGCAATTAACTCCGCAGGTAAATTAAACTTATATTGCGATAGCTTCATATAGAATTAATATTCAATTAAAACGGGTTATTTATTACGAATTACTTATGTTAATGTTACAATTATCTAATATATTGTTAAAATCATCGATTGTCAATGCTTTGTCCACAGAAAATTCACCAATTGCTGTACGTCGCAATCCTGTAAGGCATCCGCCACTTTGAAGAGCAAGCCCCAGATCGCGTGCATAGGAACGAATATAGGTTCCTTTACTGCATCCGATCTTTACAACGATATGTGGCATAGCGTTTTCCATAAGTTCAGAGTAGTCTATCCGCACACGACTCGCTTTCATTTCAACTTCCTTTCCGGCACGGGCATACTCGTAAGCCCGCTTTCCGTTTATAAATTTTGCAGAGAAAACCGGCGGCACCTGATCGGTTTCGCCAACCATACCTGCAATCTTCTCATTTAACAAATTATCAGTGATATGGTTAAACGGAAAAACTGCATCAGTTTCAGTTTCCTGGTCGAAAGACGGAGTAGTCCGTCCTAATTCTATATTAGCAATATATTCTTTAGGTCTGTCCTGAATAGCTGTGATCTGCTTCGTTTTTCGTCCGGTACATACTATCAGCAAACCCGATGCCAAAGGATCCAGAGTGCCAGCGTGTCCTACTTTTATTTTTTTAAGTCCGGTTTTTTTCTTGATCATGAACTTCACTTTATTTACCAATTGAAATGAAGTCCAGCCATATGGTTTATCAAAAAGTAATATTTCTCCTTCTTCAAAATTCATCCAACAATTTTTAAATCGATACCTGCTAATAATAGCGCAAGAATAATTCCTCCAACAATGATCCTGTATACTCCGAAGACCCTAAAGCCGTATTTTGTCAGAAAGCTTATAAAAAATTTAATAGCCAGCATGGCAACAATAAATGCAACAATATTGCCAACAACCAGGATGCTGATTTCGGACGGTTTAATTTCTTTGTAAAGTTTAAGTAACTGCCAGGCCGAAGCCGCAAACATGGTAGGAACTGCCAGAAAGAAAGAAAACTCGGCAGCATCTTTTCGCGATAGTTTCTGGGTCATCCCGCCAATAATAGTGGCAGCCGACCGCGACACTCCCGGAATCATGGAAATTACCTGAAAAAGACCAATCTTTAATGCTTTACCATATGAAACTGTTTCCTCAATTTTTGAGTTTTTAAACCACTTGTCAACAAAAAGTAAAACTATACCCCCTAAAATCAGGAATACTGCAACCACCCATACATTTCCAAGAAGCGAGTCGATAAAATCGCTTAGCAGGAAACCGAAAACGGCGGCAGGAATAAAAGCGACAAACAGCTTAAAATAGAAATCGAGTGACTGAAAAAACTTTTTCCAGTAAAGTACAATAACAGAGAGAATTGCGCCAAACTGGATACATACCTTAAATACATTGAGAAAGGGAGTATTCTGAAGTCCCAGGAGTTTCTCTGTAATAATCATGTGCCCTGTTGAAGATATAGGCAGAAATTCGGTAATACCTTCAACAATGGCAATAATGATCGCCTGTATATAATCCATTTATTTCCTCCGGCTTAGTTTTGGGTTTCCTTGGGCTTACGCATAATTGCCCAAATCTCGAAAATGAAACCAATCATTACAACTATGGGTGCCAGGGTTATTCTTTGAAAATTAAACATTTCGTAATTAAACACGTTTGGGTCCTCGGATTTTCCACCTATCATCAGTAAGAAGCCAAGGACAATAATGCCAAATCCGATAGCCAGATATTTGTAGCTATCTTTCGCGATTGCAAATTCTGCAGAATTTTTGTCGTCTTTTTTAAGCATAGTTTTAATAATATAATTCGTCGGTGCGAAGTTTTAAAAATTTATTCAGCGAAAAAAATGTTGAAATAATATTTATTAAAACTCCTATGGCGAAAATGATGAAAAATAAAATTATAATTAACTTATAATCCAATAAATTGGCAATTTCTTCCAGCTGATTGTTAATCCAGTATAAAAACAGCAGGAGCATTCCATTGGCAAAAATCGCTCCGTAAAATCCATGCAACACACTTCTGTAAATGAATGGCTTCCTGATGAATGAGTTTGTAGCTCCCACAAGTTGCATGGTATTTATAAGGAACCTCCGGGAATATATAGATAAGCGTACCGTGTTGTTTATTAATGAAACGGCAACTACAAAAAATAGTCCGCAGAAGACAAGAATGAAAAAGCTGATTCTGCTTATGTTCTTGTTAATTACATGTACCATCGAGGGTTGATAATCAACTTCACTAACCTGGGAATATCCTGCCAGTTTTTTGGTGATGCTGTTAATACTGTCGGGATTAGCATAATCAGCTCTGAGATATACATCGATAGAGGCCATGAGCGGATTTATACCTAAAAAACTCACGAAATCTTCGCCAAGTTCTTCCTGGAAGTTTTTTGCTGCCTGCTCCTTGGTAGTATAAAAAGTCGATTTGGTAAATGGCTCGGCATCAATAATTTTTCGGATGCGGTATATTTCAGCTTCTTTGATATGATCTTTCAGGTATACGGACACATTAATGTTCTCTTTCACATAAACCGAGAGCCGACGCGCGTTTAAAACCAGTAAGCCAACCAGTCCGAGCATAAATAATACCAAGGTAATACTTATAAGGGAAGTAATGTAAGAACTTCGTAAACGCCGCTTTATTACTTTATTTTCGCCTGATTTCACTGGAATTTGAATATTCGTGCAAAAGTATGAAATAAATCATTCAATAACGAAATATTTTTTTCGCTTTCAAAAAAAGACAGGCCTGTCATAAAATCCATTGTTTTACGACAGGCCTGCCTTTTTGCAATTAACTATTCCAGAACCGTAATCCAGTTAAACTTATCAGGGGTGTCTCCATACTGAATGGCACGAAGCATATTGTAAAGTTTGGTGGAAACCGGTCCGGGTTCACAACCTTTGCAGTACTGGTGAATTTTATTATGTTCCAGGTCGACAATTTTGTTGATTGGGCTAATAACTGCGGCAGTTCCGCATGCGCCAACTTCTTCAAAAGTTTCGAGCTCTTCAATGGGAACTCTGCGGCGTTCCACATTCATTCCCATATCGGCAGCCAGCGACATCAGGCTCATATTAGTGATGGATGGCAGAATGCTGTGCGATTCGGGAGTAATATAAGAGTTGTTTTTTATCGCAAAGAAATTAGCAGGTCCGCATTCGTCAATATATCTTTTTTCTTTAGAGTCGAGGTACAACACTGTTGAGAAACCTGCATTGTGGGCTTTATCCTGAGCCGGCAAACTGGCAGCATAGTTTCCTCCTACTTTCACATGGCCGGTTCCCAGTGGAGCTGCACGGTCAGTATCGCGCTCAATCACAATGTCAACTGGTTTAAACCCTTCTTTGAAGTAAGGGCCAACCGGTGTCACAAAAACCAGAAACAAAAACTCGTTGGCTGGTTTTACTCCCACCTGTGGTCCGGACCCTATTAATAAAGGACGGATATATAAAGATGCTCCCGATTCATAAGGAGGAACAAATTCAACATTGAGCTTTACGGCTTTTTTAACTGCTTCAACAAATAACTCTGTTGTAGGTGGGGCCATTCTTACGTAATTGGCCGAGCTTTGCATGCGTTTAGCGTTTTCTTCAACCCTAAATAGCCGTATTTTGCCATCTTTTCCACGAAAAGCCTTGGTACCTTCGAAAGCTTCCTGACCATAGTGCAGCGAAGTGGCAGCCATATGGAGGTTAATATATTCCGAGTCGGAAACTTCAAGTTCTCCCCATTTCCCGTCTCGCCAGTAACAGCGGATGTTGCTGTTTGTTTTCACATATCCGAAAGGCAGATTTTTCCAGTCTATATTAACCATAATGCAAAATTTTAATAAGTAATACGGCAAATTTAAGTATTATCAGCGCTTTAAAAAAAAGATTTTAATCTTATTAAACACAAACTTTTGTCAGGTATGGTTGGTCTACTTCTTTGATGCCAGATATTCCTTTACCTTTTTAAGTTGTTCTCCTTTGGCAATTTCGCAGAGCTTTCGGGCTGTGCTTGTGTAATATTCGTGTTTTTCAAGAAGGGATACCTGCTCCAACAGCATCTCGTCTTCACTTCTGTTGTAGTTTAGTTTGAGTTCGCGTGCCAGATTCAGGAGCATCGGCAGATAATCAATTCTGCCATAATAATCGGTGTTGGAATCTATTATTATTTTTTCCAGTTTGTTTTGAGGGCGTGTATTGAGCTTTGTACAGGCTATGAGTTCGCAAACTGTTTCTATCTGATCTTCGGAATACTTGAATTTTGGAAGAACCTCCCTGCAGAACTCGATACTTTTCGATTCATGGTTATGGTATAACCAGATAAATCCGGTATCGTGAAAAAGTGCGGCAGTCCGTAAAATCAGCATCTCTTCAGGGGTAACATTCTCGGCTCGTCCAAGAAGTTCAGCCTGGGTATAAACATCTTTCGTGTGTTTCAGGTTATGAAATGTAAGTTGAGATGGTAATTCGTGTTCGAGTTTGTCAAAAACAAATTCCTCCAGATCGTGAATTCTTAACAGTTGAAGTTGTACAAAAAATTTCTTATTTGGTATGGTGCGTAAATTAACCGAAAGCTCCGGGCGGATTCCTTTTACAAAGTACATGTCGATGTCGCCCTTGTATTTAACGGGCATCTTTCCACGATATTCGCAGATAAAAAATTCCTTTACCATTTCGTATGTCTGGCCGGAGATATTGATTTTCCCTGCTTCTCCCGACGATTCCATACGACTTGCAGTGTTTACAGTATCACCCCAGATATCATAAGAGATACGTTTGTGCCCTACGACACCGGCAATTACAGCCCCTGTGTGAATGCCAATGCGCAAATCCCAGATGTCGGTATTTTTTTTCTTCAGGGTTTTCATATACTCCTGCATCTCCAGAGCTGCCAGTACCACTTCAACGGGATTGGTGCGGTTTTTATACGGAATACCCCCGGCGGCCATATAAGCATCGCCAATGGTCTTGATTTTTTCGATATTGTATTTCTCAACTACCGAGTCGAACTGGAAAAAGAAGTTGTCCAGCTCGTCGATCAGCTTTTCAGGGTTCATTTGTTCGGCAATTTTTGTGAATCCCTGAATATCGGAAAACAGAACTGTTGCCATGTCGAATTTGTGTGAGCTGGCCTTGCCTGTATTT